>NZ_JBFTLU010001019.1:0-350 GCF_056396605.1 Pseudomonas sp. 05T35 | reverse complement strand
GGCACGGCTATCGCCCCCGCCCTTATGGCGCTCGCGCTCAAGACCGACCAGCATGCCGATCCCCAGCGCAGCGGCTGCATTGGTCAGGCCGAAGGTTTCACTCATTGGATACGCACCCGGTCATCCCCCCTGACCTCGGCGCTTATTTCGCGAGATCAGCCAGCACCCGTTGCTCGACAGCCGGGTCGGACCGAGAACCGGCGGGCGGTCGGGGCAATGGCTTGGTGTCAGTGTTTGCCGGCCAGGCATGCGGCGCATTGATGCGCGCCTTGAGTTGCCTGACGAACGCCTCAGCTTCATCCCGACTGTCGAACCCCACCTCCCATGCATCCATCTGTACGAGCCAACGG
>NZ_JBFTLU010001018.1:0-352 GCF_056396605.1 Pseudomonas sp. 05T35 | reverse complement strand
CCCGCGACCTATAAAGGATTTAAGGCTGTTAATGCGACATTCTGTCACAGGGTTGCATGTAGTTAATTTTATGCTCCCTCCCATAATCCGTCCCTGAAGGGCGTTATGTTCGCCCGCAAAATGTCGTTCCCCGCCCTGAGTTGGCGGGATCGTGCTGATCGGCCACCCCAGCCGCACCCTCCGCAGTGCGCTGGCCTTCCAAGAATAAGATCAAGCAGGAGATTTGACGTGCACATTGGTGTTCCTCTCGAAACCCAGACCGGTGAAACGCGGGTTGCTGCAACCCCGGAAACCATCAAGAAGCTGATCGGCCAGGGTCATAAGGTCACTGTGCAAAGCGGCGCCGGCATTA
>NZ_JBFTLU010001017.1:0-352 GCF_056396605.1 Pseudomonas sp. 05T35 | reverse complement strand
CTCCCGTACTGCCTTCATGGCCGACTGCGCATCTCGCGGGCTCGGCAGCTGCTACGGGGGGGAGCGTAAACATGATGTGCAGATTTTTATCACATCACGAGGCGTCGGCGGGGAGAGAAGGGCGGGGTGCCAGTGTGCGGCTTCCCTGCGCGATGACGAGCGCAGCGGCGATCAGCGCCAGGGCGACGGCGAACGTGATCCGCATAGCGCTGGCAACGGCCTCGGGGGGCGCTGTGGTGATGTCGTTTGTTGCCGATGCAAGCACGAACACCGCACCCAACGCGGACGCACCGGTGATCAGCCCCAGGTTTCGCGACAGGTTGAGCATGCTGGAGATAACGCCGCGCTGGTC
>NZ_JBFTLU010001016.1:0-353 GCF_056396605.1 Pseudomonas sp. 05T35 | reverse complement strand
GTCATAGCGTTCAGATGTTGCTATCGACCTACGCCCGATGGATAAACTCCAGCACCGACTGGGGCGAACTCGGGAAGCTCGAAAACAGCTTGATTGGTACAAAATTGGTACAGACAGAAACAGTACCCCTCTGAAACCCTTATGGAATCAGCCCCTGTGACACTGGAACAGAATTACACGGCGATCCTCGGCCAGCTTGGCGAAGACGCCACCCGCGAAGGTCTGCTCGACACGCCTAAACGTGCCGCCAAAGCCATGCAGTACCTTTGCCGCGGTTATGAGCAGACGCTCGAAGAAGTCACCAACGGTGCCTTGTTCAGCTCCGACAACAGCGAAATGGTGCTGGTCAAGAA
>NZ_JBFTLU010001015.1:0-355 GCF_056396605.1 Pseudomonas sp. 05T35 | reverse complement strand
GGCCCGGTCATGCCGGCCAACGAATCCTTCCAGATGATCGAAGCGACCAAGGGCATCAACAGTTATTACCTGACGAGCGATGGCGGCACCATGAGCTACCGCACCCGGATTCGCACCCCAAGCTTCCCGCATCTGCAGCAGATCCCTTCGGTGATCAAAGGCAGCATGGTCGCGGACTTGATCGCGTACCTGGGTAGTATCGACTTCGTTATGGCCGACGTGGACCGCTAAGCATGAATAGCACGCTTATCCAGACAGACCGTTTCGCCCTGAGCGAAACCGAGCGCTCGGCCATCGAGCACGAGCTGCATCACTACGAAGACCCGCGCGCGGCGTCGATCGAAGCCCTGAAGAT
>NZ_JBFTLU010001014.1:0-364 GCF_056396605.1 Pseudomonas sp. 05T35 | reverse complement strand
GCCGGATATCGAGCAGTGCGGGATTTTGCAGCAGCTGGAAGTCAGCGGTGGCGTGGCGGCGAGCGAAGCCGAGCATTCCCATGTCGGCCGAAGCCACGGGCATTAAGCCGCCCGGCGTAGCAGCAGCAAAAGCATGGCTAACGCGGCCAGCACCGCTCCGGTGATGAACGTGCTTTGCGCCCCGACGGTTTGCCACAGCCAGCCGGCGAGAACACTGGCGATCAACAGGCAAATGCCGCTGAGCAAATTGAAAATACCGAACGCCGTGCCCTTCAGCTCGTCGGGGGCCGTGTCCGCAACCAGTGTGGCGAGGATGCCTTGGCTGAAACCCATGTGCAGTCCCCACAGGGCTACGCGGCTACGC
>NZ_JBFTLU010001013.1:0-364 GCF_056396605.1 Pseudomonas sp. 05T35 | reverse complement strand
GAACAACTCTGTCCAGGTTAAGGAAACATCTCCAAGACGGGTCGGTGTTGATGCGAACAATAACGAGCTTGTTGTCATGGACAAGACCAGAACCTATCCGAATGGGGATGAGGAATTTCATGGTCACGTCCGCTGTTGGTGTGATTTGCACAATGATCAACAATCAGCACTCAAAAAAGCCGGCATGGTAACTGGTAAGGGAAAAATTAAAAGGTGAGAACCATGGACAAAAAACACAGCAAAGAAGAACTTGAAATTATGTTGCAATCTGATGATAGCGACGTGGTGATAGACGCCCTTCTTTATCTATGCTTCAACATCAACGATCCAGAGTGGGTTCAGAAAAAATGCATTGAAACAATAG
>NZ_JBFTLU010001012.1:0-365 GCF_056396605.1 Pseudomonas sp. 05T35 | reverse complement strand
GTGATGGCGGGATCACCTGGACGGCGACCTTTACCCCGAATGCCAGCACCACCGACGCCACCAACCTGATCACCCTGGACAATACTGGCGTGCAGAACGGCTCCGGTAACGTCGGCAGCGGCACCACCGATTCGAACAACTACGCCATCGACACCCAGCGTCCGACGGCAACCATCGTGGTGACGGACACCGCGCTGGGAATCGGTCAGACTTCGTTGGTGACCATCACCTTCAGTGAAGCGGTGACCGGTTTCACCAACGCCGACCTGACGATCGACAACGGTACGCTGAGTGCGGTGAGCAGCAGTGATGGCGGTATCACCTGGACCGCCACGCTGACGCCGGTGAACGGCGTCACGCGTCAC
>NZ_JBFTLU010001011.1:0-366 GCF_056396605.1 Pseudomonas sp. 05T35 | reverse complement strand
GTAGTAGCCTATTGGTAGACGACGCCGGAGTGATTAAGGTGCTTGGGAGCCATTCATACGAAATCACATTTGACTTCGGTGGTGTCCCCCTATTCGTCACTAGATCTACTGAGCAGCCAGACGTTGTTGAAATCTGCAACTCTAATCATGTCAAAGAAGACGAAATATCACTTGAAGCGTATAGAGAGAAGCTCAAAAGCCTATATGATCTGTCTGAGCTAGAGAGTTCCTTCCGATCCATCGTTGGCCCATTTGCTCGGATATGGAACAAGGGAGAAGCTGATCCAGATCATCCATTAGCAGGAGCTTCAAAAGAAAGACTCAGCGCGGGCGTGGCCAGGTTGCTCGATCTCTTTGAACGCACGG
>NZ_JBFTLU010001010.1:0-366 GCF_056396605.1 Pseudomonas sp. 05T35 | reverse complement strand
TAGTATTTCTTGATAAAGTCATCGATGGTATCAGCGATCACTTTTATTTCCTGAGTTGAGTCTTCCAACGCCTTGAGTTGTCCAGCAATGCGCCCAAATGCCAGATGGTCGCGCTCGATATCCTTGACCCGTGGGTGGATCGGTGCCTCGGTCTCCAGCAAGGCCCGCCGGATAATCTCTTCATTTTCATGGTGATGCCGCTCTGCGTCGCCATGCAAGGCTTCCAGTTCCTGAAACAACAACGTGCGATCATCGGCATCGGCGGACTCATGCTTCATTTTTCCCAGTAATGCTTTGATCTGGGTAATTTTTTTAGCCACCTCATGATGGTAGGTGTGCAGTTCATTCAACAGGGTGTTCATATAA
>NZ_JBFTLU010001009.1:0-370 GCF_056396605.1 Pseudomonas sp. 05T35 | reverse complement strand
GGATTAGCTCATCCGATCACTTGTTCAGGTGGAAATCTTTTTCCGCCGCGGCGAAACGCTGCAGCATACCGGTCGACGGCTCACCCATTTTGCTGACCAGCACAATGGCGAGGCTGGCGAAGATGAAGCCCGGGATGATTTCGTACAGGCCCAGCAGGTTGAAGTGCTTCCAGACAATCACAGTGAGTGCGCCGACCACGATACCGGCGAGTGCGCCGTTACGGGTCATGCCTTTCCACAGTACCGAGATCAGGACCACCGGACCGAACGCGGCACCGAAGCCGGCCCAGGCGTAGCTGACCAGACCCAGCACACGGTTTTCCGGGTTGGCAGCCAATGCGATGGCGATCAGTGCAACGGCCAGAACCAT
>NZ_JBFTLU010001008.1:0-377 GCF_056396605.1 Pseudomonas sp. 05T35 | reverse complement strand
GTTCGGGTCGCTGAACAGGTAGACGGTGCGCGGTGCATCCTTGCTGCCGTCGGCGATCCAGTTGCTGGCTTCCATCTTCGCCCAGACTTCCTTGGCCATTGGCGCGTAGACCAGTTTTTGCAGCGGCTCGGCGCTCAAGTCCTTGCCGTCGGCGTCGTACAGGTTGCCAAGCAGCACATGTTGGCCATCGGGTGTCAGGTACAAGGCCATGCCGCGGTTCTGATACTGCGCCGCGTAACCACGCAGACCATCGGGCGCATCGAAACTGCCGACGATTTTTGCGCCTTTTTCTTCGATCTTGCGGATCGCCGCAGGCAGTTCTTCGGCCTGCAGCATCGGGATTTGCAGCAGCGCTGCGCCCAGGGATAGCGTCAGCA
>NZ_JBFTLU010001007.1:0-378 GCF_056396605.1 Pseudomonas sp. 05T35 | reverse complement strand
GACGTATTCCGCCGCAACTGGCGCTGTGTCGTGGCTGCTTGCAGTACATCCACGCACACGAAGTGATCTGCCCACATTGCGCCGCCGATGTCGCCGCCGCAGAAGCCGAGCACCAGGTCAACCGCGCCCGGCAACAAACCATCCTCAATACGCTGACCGGCCTGCTGGGGTTGCCGCAAAGCAACTTGATGTAGCGAGACCTCGATACCAGGGGGCGAGTTGCCCCCTGCGATCTTTTTACCGCCGGTAATAACGCTCCCTCGCAGCAAACAAAATCATCTAAAAAAACCACACCTGTCAGCCATAATTAGCACCCTGCTACTCGATAGCTGAACGTCTTTCCCATGGTTTTACCCACGCGGGCACGCTGGAACAAAC
>NZ_JBFTLU010001006.1:0-380 GCF_056396605.1 Pseudomonas sp. 05T35 | reverse complement strand
CCCATGGGGACCTTGTCCGCGCATGCCGACGGGGATGAAATCATGCAGTGGCTGAGGGGCTTCAAGCGGCCACCGAAACACACCTACGTCGTGCACGGAGAACCCAATGCATCGGATGTGCTGCGCCGGCGCATCAGCCTGGAGCTGGGGTGGTCGGTCTCGGTGCCTGAGTACCGTGACTGCGTTGAGTTGACCGGCGTTCCGGTCCCGGCCTGAAATCCTGATGACCGAAAGTCCCTTGCCGGTGTGGCGGCGAGGGGCCTTCGGCCAACAGCTGACGGGTGTTCTGGGTGCGCAACCCTTGTTGCTGGTTGTTCTGACCGTTGTCATCAACCGGTTTTTCTTTACTCGTCACGTGTCCAGCTGACGCTCAACTGGTA
>NZ_JBFTLU010001005.1:0-381 GCF_056396605.1 Pseudomonas sp. 05T35 | reverse complement strand
GCCGACCCATCTCTTGCAGATGTACACCGTTCAACTGTGGGAGCGAGCCTGCTCGCGATGACGGCCTGACAGCCGACCAACCTCCCGCAGGTGTACATATCCATTTCTGCGGTAACGGCCGCTTAGGGTTTCGCCCTTACGGCGAGTCCCTTTTTCAAACGCCAAAAAGGAACCAAAAGGCTTCGCCCCAAGCGTCCGGCACCTCGCCTAGGCTCGGCGTTCCCTCACTCCGGTGTCCATCAGGGGGCATCGCCTACGGTCTGCTTCGCGACGACCTCCTCTCGATGTGTCCGGCTGCGCCGTACGGCGCTGCGCGCCCACCCCCTGATGAACACCTCCACTCGGCCTCCCGAAAGGGGCGGGTGGATCAAGATCAATCAA
>NZ_JBFTLU010001004.1:0-382 GCF_056396605.1 Pseudomonas sp. 05T35 | reverse complement strand
CCTTGGGTGATGCCGGTTCGCCAGCGTCCGATTCGACCCTGGGCCCGACCTCCGGTCTGAATATCGACGGCCAGCATCATCATATCTGGGACACCGTGGTCCCGACGTTTTTGCACTACAACCTGCCATTGCTGGGGTTTGGCTGGGTCGCGGCAATGGTGTTGTAACGGATTGAGCGCATCGTTTTCATCAGCGACCGGCCTGCGCCTACAGTTTTGCGCAGGCTGGCCGTTAATGCTTTAACCACGACAATAATATCCAGAGTGAACAACACATGCGCCTGAGCCTTAAAGCCAAAGTCTTGTCCCTCTCCGTCCTTCCGGTGTTGCTCTTTGCGTTGGTTATCAGTCTGACCACTGCCTTCATCTTGCAAGAGCAGGCC
>NZ_JBFTLU010001003.1:0-384 GCF_056396605.1 Pseudomonas sp. 05T35 | reverse complement strand
CAACTGATCCGTCCGAAAATCCTCAAGACCTTCCCGCAATTGAAGGACGTGAAGATCGACTACCGCTGGACCGGCAACTTCCTGCTGACCATGTCGCGCATGCCGCAATTCGGCCGTATCGAGAAAAACGCCTACTACATGCAAGGCTACAGCGGCCACGGCGTCACCTGCTCGCACCTGGCTGGCAAACTGATCTCGGAAATGATCCGCGGCGACGCCGAACGCTTCGACGCGTTCGCCTCCCTGCCGCACATGCCGATGTTCGGCGGTCGCACCTTCCAGGCCCCGCTCACCGCCATGGGCGCCGCGTACTACGCACTGCGTGACCGCCTTCCAGGCCCCGCTCACCGCCATGGGCGCCGCGTACTACGCACTGCGTGACCG
>NZ_JBFTLU010001002.1:0-385 GCF_056396605.1 Pseudomonas sp. 05T35 | reverse complement strand
GCGTTGACTTCGGTAATGAGGTCGACATAGAACCCCTGTGGGAGCGAGCCTGCTCGCGATTGCTTTCGCCCATTCAACACATTCCTCACCTCTTGCACCCACCCCGCGCACCCCCGCCCRYGGCGCCCTTTTGCAGTGCGCGCTACCGAGGTTTTTGTTCATTCGCAGCGACATATTTCCTCATTTTCCTATGGCCGTCCTTGGGCCAACATCAACCTCGCCAGTCAGCCGAACGCTGACCACCTCAAGGTCCATTCAGAGACCGCAGGTAGCACCTGTTCCAAGGCCGCTGGCCGTACTGCCCAGGACAAAACTAAATCAACAGCTGTGGGAGTGCTCCATGATCAAGTCCTTGCTAACCCGTATCGCTCAGCCACTCGCGATC
>NZ_JBFTLU010001001.1:0-386 GCF_056396605.1 Pseudomonas sp. 05T35 | reverse complement strand
GTCCGGCACTATCGCGCCGACACCGGCCAGACCCCGGCGCGGGCCATCGAACTGATCCGCGTCGAAACCGCACGGCGATTGCTGAGTGACACCGGAGTGCCGATCAAACGGATCGCCGTGCAATGCGGGTTCGGCAGCGAAGAAACCCTGCGCCGCAGTTTCCTGCGGGCCATGGGCGTGACTCCGCAGGCGTATCGCGAGCGGTTTTCGCGGGAGAGTGTGGTTGAGGAGGTTTGAGTCAGCTGACTCCCTGCTCCCGGGTTTCCATTTCCGACGGCTGGTTAAAGTATTTCGAGCGATCGGGGGTGAAGGTCACGAGCATTTTGGTGCGGGAGCAGGTTATCGATCGTTCCTGAGTCAGGTCGATGTCCAGGTCTTCACCGCGC
>NZ_JBFTLU010001000.1:0-391 GCF_056396605.1 Pseudomonas sp. 05T35 | reverse complement strand
CGTCCCAGTCGAGCTGGGCATGCGGTACGGGGTTCGGCAGTGTTTCAGGGTTCATGGTCGGCTCAAGCGAGGCTAGGTGGCCATTCTAGCCGATCGCGACACAAGCGATTGATCCATGGCAAAGCGGATGGGATGGTCCAGACAAACACTCGGTCAATCCGCTAGTCTTGGACAATCTTGGAAGGGAGTCGCTCATGTTCGAATCTGCTGAAATCGGTCATGTGATTGATAAAGAAACCTACGATGCTGAAGTGCCGGCGTTGCGTGAGGCCTTGCTTGAAGCTCAGTTCGACCTCCAGCAGCAGGCACGATTTCCGGTCATCGTGTTGATCAACGGGATTGAAGGCGCAGGTAAGGGCGAGACGGTCAAGTTGCTCAATGAGTGGATGGA
>NZ_JBFTLU010000999.1:0-395 GCF_056396605.1 Pseudomonas sp. 05T35 | reverse complement strand
AACCAGAGTAGTGATGGTTTCCTGATCACGTTTGACGTCATGTGTTTGGCTCTGGCTTCCGAGGTTCTTCGTGCCTCTATCCGCTGAGTAGTATTGTCAATGTGATATCGCTTTGCAGACTAAATCCTGATAAGAAAACCCGAATTTAGTTCTATGCGCTCTATGGTTTGCCTGTCAGTCAGTGTCGGGCGGTTATTTATTGGCGCGTTGGCGGCGGATTTGCGATCAACCGTTCGTCGCTTGTGAATCATAGGCAATGGCCTTTGCCCGCCGTTCCTTGTTTAGAGCCTTTCCTTTCCCTTCTTTTCCTTCTGCGGACGCCAATTATCCAGTGATTGGTAGTGCCCGCAAAAAAGTCCTAGCGATGCGCAAAATCCTCCTAACCCCCTTGGGGA
>NZ_JBFTLU010000998.1:0-399 GCF_056396605.1 Pseudomonas sp. 05T35 | reverse complement strand
GCCGTAGTGAAACAGCCCAACCCCAACGCAGTGGCCACCAGTGAAAAGGTCTGACTCAGATGCCCGGCATCCATCAGCGCCACCCGCAGCGCCCGGCTGAACTCGTACTTCCAGGCCATTCGCTCGACACGCGCCGTGGACACAAACACTGCCGCTGCGTCCTTGATCCACGGCTGCTCGCCACAGGCGTCGCTGATCCAGACTCGCGGGTCTTCCCGTGACAGCAACTCAAGCCCGTGACGGCGTACCGAATAGTGGTAAAGACCGCGTTCGAAACCTTGCACATTCATCAGCACCGCATACACCTCGGTGCCCTGCAGCGAACCGCCGGCCGGTGAGGTTTTCTTCAGGAAATAATCCCCCATGCGGTTCTGTTCCATGACCGTCGCGCCCCACGTG
>NZ_JBFTLU010000997.1:0-404 GCF_056396605.1 Pseudomonas sp. 05T35 | reverse complement strand
GTACAAGGATCACCCGTACTACGAGAGCTGTGTGCGCTTCTGTGAGGAATGGGACCAATCGTCCTTTGACCCCGATTACCCGACTCGCCCTTTGGAGCACTTCGAGCCTATGCTCCGGAGGATTTTCACTCGGCCAGCATTCGATCAAAAGTACGTTGGTGACCAGACTATGGGCCGCAGCGCGCTCGACCAACCTGTGGCCTAGGCACTTTACTTACGGTTCAAATTTGCGTAATAGCGGCAGCGTGCTGCCGCTATTACGTGCATACCTGTGATCAGAACTCAGGAAGGCTACCCAGGTTGTCGCGCTTGGAGCTATTTCGATCAGTGGAAAGGTAAATTTTTCTACGACGTGCACATCTGCACCTTTGATATACCCACCTTCCGTGTTTTCAACCCATGAG
>NZ_JBFTLU010000996.1:0-405 GCF_056396605.1 Pseudomonas sp. 05T35 | reverse complement strand
ACTTTGACCTGCGTTATGCAGACAGCCGGCTGGATGCCTCACGAGATGTCATCTGGGGCGTCACATTGCATAACAACCCCACGGTTCAGGATGTCTGGAACAGCACGCCTGCGTGGGGCTATCCGTATGTCAGTTCAACCCTGGGCGCCTTTGGCGGGGTCCCTGCCTCGACGCTGATCGAGGGGGGATTGGCTCAACAGGTGGCGGGTATCGGTGCCTATGTTTATCTGAACAAGTCGTTGTATCTGGAGCTGACTTCCTACCAGACCGCCAAAGACACATGGCAGTTTCTGAGCCTGGGCAACAAGAAGGGCGACACCTACCATCCGTTGACGTACATGGATGGCTCAAGCCCTTATGCACGGGTGGCCTATACCTACGAATGGGGGGCCCAAAACGTGATGC
>NZ_JBFTLU010000995.1:0-407 GCF_056396605.1 Pseudomonas sp. 05T35 | reverse complement strand
ACTTCGGCCCGAATCGGCACGTCCTTGCCATGAATCCGCACCGATGGGGCACCGGCGATGATCTGCGCACCGCGAGTTCCCCCGGCCTGGAAACCGGGAACCAGCAGCGTATTGAGCGGGTTGGGCGCCAGCGCCTTGAGGTGATGAAGCACCCGCCCGCCGGTGGCCATGCCGCTGGCAGCGATAATCACCGCGGGGGTGCGCTGTAGGTCAAGGTCCATGGAGTCTCTGACCGAACGCACGAAGTGCGCGGCATGGCACATGCCTTCGCATTCCTCCAGCGACAGCCGGTGCTCACTGCGAAAACGCTGGTACAAGCGAGTGACATCGGTGGCCATGGGGCTGTTGAGGTAGATCGGCAGGTCGGGGATCGCCTTCTTCTGTTTCAGGCGATAGAGGTGATACAT
>NZ_JBFTLU010000994.1:0-408 GCF_056396605.1 Pseudomonas sp. 05T35 | reverse complement strand
GCTCAACGGTGCACGCAATCAAATCGATCTGAACGACCAGGCACTGTGTGCCTTGAAAGAGTGCTTCACATTGATGGCCTGGCAACTTGAACTGGTCGACGTGACTACCGGCCAACTCAGCCTCGATGACGCCGAACAGATATCGTTGATCGAAGCCTTCGCAATGGAAATTGGCCGTGCCCCGACGCGCCTGGCATTACCCTCCAAGCCATTCGCATGCGCCCCACTTTCGGCAAGACATGCCTGAGTTGCATCAAGTTATGTGCCGGGCCGTTTGATTATCTTCGGCATTTCCATCAACAACCTTCGCATTGCAATTGAATATTTCGTCTCTTTTAACGACAGAATCAAGTTAATCACCCAACTATTACTTATCGTCTTCCGCCCCCTGAACTACCGGTCCAGAGC
>NZ_JBFTLU010000993.1:0-409 GCF_056396605.1 Pseudomonas sp. 05T35 | reverse complement strand
TGGCAAGATGACGGATCCAAAAGTGTTCATGAAAGCATTGTTGGTTAAAGCTCAGCTTGTACATGATGAAGTTGTGTCGCGTATCCGGACAGAAAGAAAAGAACAATTTGCCTTGGTGAGAACTAAAGAAAATATGAACGCGTTCGTGGACAGGAAGGATGCCCACGAGAGAATATTTTTTACGACGGTCGGTTTAAAACAGAATTCTCGATATATTGGGATGGCAATTGTTCACGAGTTGGCTCATATAAAATTTGGCCATGAGGATCATATCTACTATTCGTCAGGTCATGTGATTAACCCGGCAGATGATAATAGGGCTGCTGTTGAGGCAGATTTGGTTTCCATGGGGGAGAAAGACGAAGCGTTAGCAAAGTATACGAAAGAAAATGTTTCTAAAGAGCAACGT
>NZ_JBFTLU010000992.1:0-413 GCF_056396605.1 Pseudomonas sp. 05T35 | reverse complement strand
GCTGCAGATCATCAACACCCATCTGGGCCTGCTCAGCGAGTAAGCGCCTGACGCCTGTGCCATGAGGCACAGGCTCTCGAGAAGCGCTGGCGACACCAATCCCTTCTTCCCTCCCTGAAAACTCCTGCCCCTCCCTGCGCCAGTGATAGCAGTGCTGGCTTTTTGGGCTCACTCTTGGTTTGCCGACTAAAAAGGACGAGCGGCGTGTAAATCTGCCTGCACAGCCCTCGCGTGATGGACGAACAAAAGGAGGCTTGCCAAAGGACGGGAAGAGATGGGGCCGTGCCCGCCTCCTGCCCACCACATCAAAAAACATCAACTCCCCAGACACAAAGTTGCTCCGAGTGAGGCATTCACTCATTTAAATTCTGACTTATATAAGCCGGAAGGAACAACTTCACCCCAATAAAACC
>NZ_JBFTLU010000991.1:0-414 GCF_056396605.1 Pseudomonas sp. 05T35 | reverse complement strand
TTGCTGGAAAACGGCAAGGTCGAGTTGGGCATCTCCAGTAGTCTGCCTGCGGGCTATATGCAGGAGTTCTTGCTCAACGTTTCGCTGCTATGTGTCGTGGCGTCTGATCACTCGCTGGCCCATTTCAATGGCGAGCTGAACCTGGCTGACATGAAAGACTACCGGCAAATCGTGGTTGGCGATTCGGGCATGCGCAACTCACAGAACAGCAGTTGGTCCGGCACGTCCCAGTGCTGGACCGTAAGTAACCTGAGCACCGCGCTGATGTTTGTCGAACGCGGTCTGGGTTTTGCCTGGCTGCCTGAACACATGGTCAGCGAAAAGCTGGCGAGCGGTCAGTTGCGCCTGGTGCCACTGTGTCATCAACGCGAATGCAACGTGCCGATGTATATGGGGTTCCTGGAAGAGTACAGG
>NZ_JBFTLU010000990.1:0-415 GCF_056396605.1 Pseudomonas sp. 05T35 | reverse complement strand
GAAGGATTCCGCCTGTTTGA
Organism: Pseudomonas sp. 05T35; assembly: GCF_056396605.1. Taxonomy (NCBI): domain Bacteria; kingdom Pseudomonadati; phylum Pseudomonadota; class Gammaproteobacteria; order Pseudomonadales; family Pseudomonadaceae; genus Pseudomonas; species Pseudomonas sp. 05T35. The sequence continues at coordinate 395 of NZ_JBFTLU010000990.1, read as the reverse complement.
CGAGTTTTACCGTGGCGTTGACGCTCTTCTGATCGTCGCTCAATTCAACGTCGGAGACATGGCCGATCACCACGTTTCGGTACTTGACCTCGGTCTTGTTGGCGATGAGACCTTCGCCAGTCTTGAAGTTGATAATGATGGTTGGCCCTTGTTGCAGTATGTTGTGCACCACCAGGGACGCCCCGACCAGCACCGCGACGATCGGCACGATCCATACCAGCGAAAAACTCCAGCGACGAGTCTTGATACTGGCATGGCCGGGGACCGGCTGTTCCTCAGTGGCTTGCGACTCCATCCATGATCTCCTCGGATTTTCGGTTTTCCCAAATCAGGCGCGGGTCAAAACTCATTGCCGAGAGCATGGTGAACACCACCACCAGACCAAAGAACAGAAT
>NZ_JBFTLU010000989.1:0-416 GCF_056396605.1 Pseudomonas sp. 05T35 | reverse complement strand
CATCGCGAGCAGGCTCGCTCCCACAGGTGAACGGTGTACATCTGCGAGAGATGGGTCGGCTGTCAGGGCGCCTTCGCGAGCAAGCCCGCTCCCACAGTTGGACTGTGTACATCTGCGGGAGATTGGTCGGCTGTCAGGCCGCCATCGCGAGCAGGCTCGCTCCCACAGGTGAACGGTGTACATCTGCGAGAGATGGGTCGGCTGTCAGGGCGCCTTCGCGAGCAAGCCCGCACACAGTTGGACTGTGTACATCTGCGAGAGAYTGGTCGGCTGTCAGGCCGYCATCGCGAGCAGGCTCGCTCCCACAGGTGAACGGTGTACATCTGCGAGAGATGGGTCGGCTGTCAGGGCGCCTTCGCGAGCAAGCCCGCTCCCACAGTTGGACTGTGTACATCTGCGGGAGCTTGGTCGGCTGT
>NZ_JBFTLU010000988.1:0-419 GCF_056396605.1 Pseudomonas sp. 05T35 | reverse complement strand
GTGTACACCAACAAGAGAATGGTCGGCTGTCCGGCCGCCATCGCGAGCAGGCTCACTCCCACAGTTTTGATTGGTGTACATCCGCAAGAGAATGGTCGGCTGTCAGCCCGACATCGCAGGCAAGCCAGCTCCCACAGTTGAACTGTGTACACCAGCGGAAGATTGGCCGACCGTCAGGTCGCCAAAATCAAAAGATCGCAGCCCGCGGCAGCTCCTACAAAAATCGAACTCGCCCCCACCACTCAACAGGCCGAGCGTTAGCTCGCCTGCCGCTGTTGATCTTGATCCACCCGCCCCTTCGGGAGGCCGAGTGGAGGTGTTCATCAGGGGGTGGGCGCGCAGCGCCGTACGGCGCAGCCGGACACATCGAGAGGAGGTCGTCGCGAAGCAGACCGTAGGCGATGCCCCCTGATGGACAC
>NZ_JBFTLU010000987.1:0-420 GCF_056396605.1 Pseudomonas sp. 05T35 | reverse complement strand
GCACTGCGAACTCCATCGCCCTGGGCAACGGCGCCACCACGGCTGCTGCTGTTGCGACCGCCAATGGCGTGATCAATGGCACCACTTTCAATTATGAGGGTGCGACACCGACTGGCGTATTGAGCGTGGGCAGTGTCGGTAACGAACGTCAGATCAGCAATGTAGCGGCCGGCCAAGTCACAGCCACCAGCACCGACGCGATCAACGGCAGCCAACTGTTTGCCACCAATACTGCCGTCACTAATCTGGGCACCCAGACCACTACTCTGGGCAACACCTCGGCCAACACCCTGGGTGGCGGCGCCACTTACTCGCCGGCCACGGGGCTTACCGGCTTCAGTCAGCCGATCAACGCGATCAGCAGCACCGGGGCGGTAGCGGCTGGCACTGCACAAACCAGCGTGCGTAGCGGGTGCGTTG
>NZ_JBFTLU010000986.1:0-423 GCF_056396605.1 Pseudomonas sp. 05T35 | reverse complement strand
GCCCGTGGTGCTCTCGATGGTGGTGCTGACGGTGCTGCCGTTTTTGTAGACGTCATTCGCCGGGGTATCGACCACCACGGAACCGGACGTTTTGCCGGCTTCGATGTTGATCACCGCGCCGTTGCTCAGCGTGACGGTCATCGGCGTGCCGGCCGGGTTGCTCAGGGTCGCGGTGTAGGTRATCTGACCGCCTTCGGTGACCGAACCGGTCGCTGCCAGGGACAGGCCGGTGTTGTCGATCGAGTCGGTGATCGTCGTGACTGCCGGCGTCGTGCTCGGGGTCAACTGTTCGAAGTTGCCACCGGTGGTGCTTTCGATGGTGGTGCTGACGGTGCTGCCGTTTTTGTAGACGTCATTCGCCGGGGTATCGACCACCACGGAACCGSWSGTTTTGCCGGCYTCGATGTTGATCACTGCACCGTT
>NZ_JBFTLU010000985.1:0-429 GCF_056396605.1 Pseudomonas sp. 05T35 | reverse complement strand
TCACCGCGCAGGCCTTGCCATTGGGCGAGGTATTTGAGGGAGCCGAACTTGTCGCGCTTCTTCAGGCTGCGGCTGACGCCACCTTTCCAGCCGAGTACCGGGAGTTCGCCGGCCAGGCAGCGTTTTGCAAGATCGGGGAATTTGGCGGCACGTTCGCGGCCGATTTCCCAGCATTTGATCAGGCCTTTGTCTTCGGCTTCCCACAGTTGATCCCGATTCAGGCCCGATCGGGGAGGTGCTTGGATGCTGCAGTGGATGCGATGGCTCATTCTGGTTCCTTGAATGCGGGTTTTTGTTGAACAGCTCCGCTGTACCCGTTGAGGGGGCGATGTTATGAGGCGGATGGCTGGCTTGCAACCGCATATTTCAGAGTGCGGAATGACTCCCGCCAATGGGCGTGAACGCACTGTTGTTTAACCGTTGTAAGCC
>NZ_JBFTLU010000984.1:0-433 GCF_056396605.1 Pseudomonas sp. 05T35 | reverse complement strand
TGTCTGTTCCCGCCTTCGGCCTCGGTACGTTTCGCCTGCAAGGCCAGGTGGCCATCGATTCGGTGAGCACCGGCCTTGAACTCGGTTACCGGGTGATCGATACCGCGCAGATCTACGACAACGAAGCCGACGTCGGCCAAGCCATCGCCGCCAGCGGCATTGCCCGCGAAGAGTTGTTCATCACCAGCAAGATCTGGATCGCCAATTTCGCCAAGGACCAACTGATCAGCAGCTTGAAAGACAGCCTGCGCAAACTGAAAACCGATTACCTGGACCTGACGCTGATTCACTGGCGGCATTGCCCGCGAAGAGTTGTTCATCACCAGCAAGATCTGGATCGCCAATTTCGCCAAGGACCAACTGATCAGCAGCTTGAAAGACAGCCTGCGCAAACTGAAAACCGATTACCTGGACCTGACGCTGATTCACTGGC
>NZ_JBFTLU010000983.1:0-435 GCF_056396605.1 Pseudomonas sp. 05T35 | reverse complement strand
ACGTGTTCGGTGGTTTCCTGGTGACCCGCAGAATGCTTGAGATGTTCAAGAAAAAAGCCCCGAAAGCCGTAAAAGAAGAGGCGCCCAAGTAATGAGCATGAACCTTGTCACGACGCTCTACTTGATCGCGTCGATCTGCTTCATCCAGGCCCTGAAGGGCTTGTCGCACCCGACCTCGTCGCGACGCGGCAATGTGTACGGGATGCTCGGCATGGCGCTGGCCATTGTCACCACTGTCGGCCTGGTGTTCAAACTGGGTTCCGAGCTGGCCACCGCCGGTATCGGYTACGTCATCGTCGGCCTGCTGATCGGCGGCACTGCTGGTTCGATCATGGCCAAACGCGTTGAAATGACCAAGATGCCAGAGCTGGTCGCGTTCATGCACAGCATGATCGGTATGGCAGCGGTGTTCATCGCCATCGCCGCCGTGGTCGA
>NZ_JBFTLU010000982.1:0-437 GCF_056396605.1 Pseudomonas sp. 05T35 | reverse complement strand
GGACGTCGCAGGCACGACGATTGGCGATACCGTCACGACCAACAAAACACCGTTGAAGCTGACAGGCACGGTAGCTGACGATCAAAAAGTCGACATTTTCGACGGCGCCAGCAAGCTGGGGYAAGCCACGATAACGGAGCCTGGCAATTGGGAGTTCAAGACGTCGGTGCTGTCTTCTCTAAGAGAATATAGGTTCAAAGCCGTAGAGCAAGGTGTCGGCGGGACGGARTCAGCGACCCGGACCGTTACCGTGACGGCGGCGGTGAAWCCGRCGATTAACGAAGTGARGGACGTCGCAGGCACGACGATTGGCGATACCGTCACGACCAACAAAACACCGTTGAAGCTGACAGGCACGGTAGCTGACGATCAAAAAGTCGACATTTTCGACGGCGCCAGCAAGCTGGGGCAAGCCACGATAACGGAGCCTGGCAAAA
>NZ_JBFTLU010000981.1:0-439 GCF_056396605.1 Pseudomonas sp. 05T35 | reverse complement strand
CGCTACGCCTTCGCCTACGGCGCCGATGCGGTCTACGCCGGCCAGCCGCGCTACAGCTTGCGTGTGCGCAATAACGAGTTCGATCATGCCAACCTGGCCCTCGGCATCCGCGAAGCCCAGGCCCAGGGCAAGCGTTTCTATGTGGTGGTGAACATCGCCCCGCACAATGCCAAGCTGAAAACCTTCCTCAAGGATCTTCAGCCGGTCATCGCCATGGCCCCGGATGCGCTGATCATGTCCGACCCCGGGTTGATCATGCTGGTGCGCCGGCATTTCCCGCAGATGCCGATTCACCTCTCGGTGCAAGCCAACACGGTGAACTGGGCCAGTGTCGAGTTCTGGCAACAGCAAGGTTTGAGCCGGATCATCCTGTCGCGGGAGCTCTCGCTGGAAGAAATCGCCGAGATTCGCCAGCAAGTCCCCGCCATGGAGCTGGAAG
>NZ_JBFTLU010000980.1:0-445 GCF_056396605.1 Pseudomonas sp. 05T35 | reverse complement strand
TGGTAGAGCACGGGATTGTGACTCCCGTTGTCGTGGGTTCGATCCCCATCGTCCACCCCATATTTCGAAAGGCGCCAGATTTAACCGTCTGGCGCCTTTGCTTTAACAGTATCAAGCCGCGGATGTGGTGGAATTGGTAGACACACTGGATTTAGGTTCCRGCGCCGCGAGGCGTAAGAGTTCGAGTCTCTTCATCCGCACCAATTAAAGCTTCAGCCAGGCCATTGGCCGGGTTGGAGTTCAGCAAAGAAGTTGTTTGACTTCTTTGCTACGCACTATGGTGGGCGGAGTTCGAGTCTCTTCATCCGCACCAATTAAAGCTTCAGCCAGGCCATTGGCCGGGTTGGAGTTCAGCAAAGAAGTTGTTTGACTTCTTTGCTACGCACTATGGTGGGCGTAGCTCAGTTGGTAGAGCACGGGATTGTGACTCCCGTTGTCGTGGGTT
>NZ_JBFTLU010000979.1:0-446 GCF_056396605.1 Pseudomonas sp. 05T35 | reverse complement strand
TTGGTCAGCGCCAGCGCGCCGATCGGCCAAGGCAGTGCCAGCGTGGTCGGCAACCAGTTGCTGTTCAACCCCGGAACTGACTTCGATCACCTGGCGCAAGGCGCGGTCGAGCACGTGACGCTCAATTACCAGATGCAGGACGAATACGGCTCGCTCTCGAGCTCCACGGTGGACGTGACGATCACCGGCACCAACGACGCGCCGGTGGCGGTGGCCGATACGGCCGCCGGYACGGAAAACCAGMCCCTGACSATCGAYGTGCTGGGCAACGACACCGATGTCGACGACGGTCACGCATTCACCTTGGTCAGCGCCAGCGCGCCGATCGGCCAAGGCAGTGCCAGCGTGGTCGGCAACCAGTTGCTGTTCAACCCCGGAACTGACTTCGATCACCTGGCGCAAGGCGCGGTCGAGCACGTGACGCTCAATTACCAGATGCAGGACGA
>NZ_JBFTLU010000978.1:0-449 GCF_056396605.1 Pseudomonas sp. 05T35 | reverse complement strand
GTGCTGATCCCCAGTCGTCACTGGAAACGTCCGAACTACAGCGCACCGGACGTGCTCTACGTGTGGAACCAGCAGACGTACCGGCACGACTTTTCGCTGCTCTACACCACAGCTAAATTCAAGGACAAGAAACAGGACCCGGCCACTGCCGAAAACCTCTATGGCCTGTTCAGCATCGACCTGAAAACCGGCAAGACCGAAACCACCGATTTCGGCCCGCTGACTGAGATCTACTTCAGCGGCATGCGCTCGCCGAAAGACCCGAACCTGATGTTCGGCGTGCTCAATCGCCTGGCCAAGTACGACATCAAGCAGAAGAAGCTGCTGCAGTCGGCAAACCTGGATCACTCCTACTACTGCATTTCCTTCAACAAGGACGGTAGCAAGATCTATCTGGCCGGGACCTTCAATGACGTGGCGATCTTTGATGCCGACAGCCTGAAACAGAT
>NZ_JBFTLU010000977.1:0-449 GCF_056396605.1 Pseudomonas sp. 05T35 | reverse complement strand
GTGGTGACCGCCGGGGTGGTGCTCGGGGTCAGCTGCTCGAAATTGCCACCGGTGGTGCTTTCGATGGTGGTGCTGACGGTGCTGCCGTTTTTGTAGACGTCGTTGGCCGGGGTRTCGACCACCACCGAGCCGSTGGTTTTRCCGGCCTCGATGTTGATYACGGCGCCATTGCTGAGCGTGACAGTCATCGGTGTGCCAGCCGGATTGCTCAGGGTGGCGGTGTAGGTGATCTGCCCGCCTTCGGTGACCGAACCGGTTGCTGCCAGGGACAGACCGGTGTTGTCGATCGAATCGGTRATGGTGGTGACCGCCGGGGTGGTGCTCGGGGTCAGCTGCTCGAAATTGCCACCGGTGGTGCTTTCGATGGTGGTGCTGACGGTGCTGCCGTTTTTGTAGACGTCGTTGGCCGGGGTATCGACCACCACCGAGCCGCTGGTTTTGCCGGCCTC
>NZ_JBFTLU010000976.1:0-449 GCF_056396605.1 Pseudomonas sp. 05T35 | reverse complement strand
CCCCGAGCACCACCCCGGCGGTCACCACGATCACCGATTCGATCGACAACACCGGGCTGTCCCTGGCAGCAACCGGTTCGGTCACCGAAGGCGGCCAGATTACCTACACCGCGACCCTGACCAATCCGGCCGGCACGCCGATGACCGTCACGCTCAGCAACGGCGCGGTGATCAACATCGAGGCCGGTAAAACGTCCGGTTCCGTGGTGGTCGACACCCCGGCGAATGACGTCTACAAGAACGGCAGCACCGTCAGCACYACCATCGAAAGCACCACCGGTGGCAATTTCGAGCAGCTGACCCCGAGCACCACCCCGGCGGTCACCACGATCACCGATTCGATCGACAACACCGGGCTGTCCCTGGCAGCAACCGGTTCGGTCACCGAAGGCGGCCAGATTACCTACACCGCGACCCTGACCAATCCGGCCGGCACGCCGATGACCCGT
>NZ_JBFTLU010000975.1:0-449 GCF_056396605.1 Pseudomonas sp. 05T35 | reverse complement strand
AGGTGATCTGGCCGCCTTCGGTGACCGAACCGGTCGCTGCCAGGGACAGTCCGGTGTTGTCGATCGAATCGGTGATCGTCGTGACTGCCGGCGTCGTGCTCGGGGTCAACTGTTCGAAGTTGCCACCGGTGGTGCTTTCGATGGTGGTGCTGACGGTGCTGCCGTTTTTGTAGACGTCATTCGCCGGGGTATCGACCACCACCGAGCCGGTGGTTTTACCAGCTTCGATGTTGATTACGGCGCCATTGCTGAGCGTGACAGTCATCGGTGTGCCAGCCGGATTGCTCAGCGTGGCGGTGTAGGTGATCTGGCCGCCTTCGGTGACCGAACCGGTCGCTGCCAGGGACAGTCCGGTGTTGTCGATCGAATCGGTGATCGTCGTGACTGCCGGCGTCGTGCTCGGGGTCAACTGTTCGAAGTTGCCACCGGTGGTGCTTTCGATGGTGGTG
>NZ_JBFTLU010000974.1:0-452 GCF_056396605.1 Pseudomonas sp. 05T35 | reverse complement strand
CATCAAGAGTGCTCGATGCTTGGGCGCCGCTAATCATTTCCACTTTGCCAATCGAGTGCGTGAAATTCCTCGCGACGTCGTTCCCCGCACTGCAAGGCAGCACCCAAACGGCGGTGGCCTCCGCGTTCTCAACCATTTTGAATAACGAGCAGCTCAGCGACGATATCAATAAACGCTATGGAGCTTTTGTGAAGGCCGCACCTAGCTCCAGTTGGGAAGTAGAGCCATTGCGCGGCTACCTCGACAAGCTGCTGCCACAGATCGCTGTCCGATATAACAACCCGAGTAGTTACCTGTCCGCGGTCATCCCCAATACGGTTGGACTGTTGAAACATGCAACGCCCAGCGTTCTTGGAACCTCGCTGCAACAACTGTTCTCGCAAGCCAAGAGCACTCCGAAGCATTACTCATGGTTACACCATTGGATGACTGGTAATTGGCCCGTACGAAGC
>NZ_JBFTLU010000973.1:0-452 GCF_056396605.1 Pseudomonas sp. 05T35 | reverse complement strand
GGTCACGTCTACGCTGCTGGTCGAGATTGCGCCGTGCTCGTCGCTCATGGTGTAGCTGAGCGTGACACTGGCCGTGGCGCCTTGCGCCAGGTGATCAAAATCGCTTCCCGGATTGAACTGCAACTGGTTGCCGACCACGCTGGCACTGCCCTGGTTTGCCGGCGCACTGGCGCTGACCAAGGAGAATGCATGGCCGTCRTCGACGTCGGTGTCATTGGCCAGCACGTCGATCGTCAGGGTCTGGTTTTCCGTACCGGCGGCCGTATCGGCCACCGCCACCGGCGCGTCGTTGGTACCGGTGATGGTCACGTYTACGCTGCTGGTCGAGATTGCGCCGTGCTCGTCGCTCATGGTGTAGCTGAGCGTGACACTGGCCGTGGCGCCTTGCGCCAGGTGATCAAAATCGCTTCCCGGATTGAACTGCAACTGGTTGCCGACCACGCGACCACGCT
>NZ_JBFTLU010000972.1:0-452 GCF_056396605.1 Pseudomonas sp. 05T35 | reverse complement strand
GACCCTGAGCATCGACGTGCTGGCCAACGACACCGATGTCGACGACGGTCACGCATTCACCTTGGTCAGCGCCAGTGCACCGGCAAACCAGGGCAGTGCCAGCGTCGCGGGCAACCWGTTGCAGTTCAATCCGGGGACTGACTTCGATCATCTGGCGCAAGGCGCCACGGCCAGTGTCACACTCAGCTACACCATGACCGACGAGCATGGCGCGATCTCGACCAGCAGCGTAGATGTGACCATCACCGGCACCAACGACGCRCCGGTRGCGGTGGCCGATACGGCTGCCGGCACKGAAAACCAGACCCTGAGCATCGACGTGCTGGCCAACGACACCGATGTCGACGACGGTCACGCATTCACCTTGGTCAGCGCCAGTGCACCGGCAAACCAGGGCAGTGCCAGCGTCGCGGGCAACCAGTTGCAGTTCAATCCGGGCAGTTCAATCCGGG
>NZ_JBFTLU010000971.1:0-452 GCF_056396605.1 Pseudomonas sp. 05T35 | reverse complement strand
ATCAACGTGCTGGCCAACGACACCGACGCTGACGACGGCCACCTGTTCACGCTGAACTCGGCCAGCGCGCCGGCAAGCAAGGGCACGGCCAGCGTGGTCGGCAACCAGCTGGTGTTCAATCCGGGGAGCGACTTCGATCATCTGGCGCAGGGTGCGGTCGAGCACGTGACGCTCARTTACCAGATGCAGGACGAACACGGCGCACTCTCGAGCTCTACGGTGGGCGTGACGATCACTGGTACCAACGACGCGCCGGTGGCGGTGGCCGATACGGCCGCCGGCACGGAGAACCAGACCCTGACCATCAACGTGCTGGCCAACGACACCGACGCTGACGACGGCCACCTGTTCACGCTGAACTCGGCCAGCGCGCCGGCAAGCAAGGGCACGGCCAGCGTGGTCGGCAACCAGCTGGTGTTCAATCCGGGGAGCGACTTCGATCATCTGGCGCA
>NZ_JBFTLU010000970.1:0-452 GCF_056396605.1 Pseudomonas sp. 05T35 | reverse complement strand
TCGTTGGCCAGYACGTYGATGCTCAGGGTCTGGTTTTCCGTGCCGGCGGCCGTATCGGCCACCGCCACCGGCGCGTCGTTGGTGCCGGTGATSGTCACRTCCACCGTGGAGCTTGAGAGCGCTCCGTACTGGTCCTGCATCTGGTAAKTGAGCGTCACGTGCTCGACCGCACCCTGCGCCAGATGGTCGAAATCACTTCCCGGGGTGAACAACAATTGGTTGCCGACCACGCTGGCACTACCTTGGCCGATTGGCGCGCTGGCGCTGACCAAGGTGAATGCATGGCCGTCATCGACGTCGGTATCGTTGGCCAGCACGTCGATGGTCAGGGTCTGGTTTTCCGTGCCGGCGGCCGTATCGGCCACCGCCACCGGCGCGTCGTTGGTGCCGGTGATGGTCACATCCACCGTGGAGCTTGAGAGCGCTCCGTACTGGTCCTGCATCTGGTAATT
>NZ_JBFTLU010000969.1:0-452 GCF_056396605.1 Pseudomonas sp. 05T35 | reverse complement strand
GCGTGAACGCGTGACCGTCGTCAACATCGGTGTCGTTGGCCAGCACGTTGATGCTCAGGGTCTGGTTYTCCGTGCCGGCGGCCGTATCGGCCACCGCCACCGGCGCGTCGTTGGTGCCGGTAATGGTCACATCCACCGTGGAACTCGAGAGCGCGCCGTGTTCATCCTGCATCTGGTAAGTGAGCGTCACATGCTCGACAACGCCCTGCGCCAGATGATCAAAGTCGGCTCCCGGATTGAATACGAGCTGGTTGCCGACCACGCTGGCCGTACCCTTGTTTGCCGGCGCGCTGGCCGAGTTCAGCGTGAACGCGTGACCGTCGTCAACATCGGTGTCGTTGGCCAGCACGTTGATGGTCAGGGTCTGGTTTTCCGTGCCGGCGGCCGTATCGGCCACCGCCACCGGCCACCGGCGCGTCGTTGGTGCCGGTGATGGTCACATCCACCGTGGA
>NZ_JBFTLU010000968.1:0-453 GCF_056396605.1 Pseudomonas sp. 05T35 | reverse complement strand
TAGGAGTTCCCAGCATGTCGATCAACGTCGAAGACTATTTTGCGCGCGAAACCTTTCAGAAAATGAAGGCCTTCGCTGACAAGCAAGAAACCCCGTTCGTGGTCATCGATACCGCGATGATTGCCCAGGCCTATGACGACCTGCGCGCCGGTTTCGAATTCGCCAAGGTTTACTACGCGGTCAAGGCCAACCCGGCCGTCGAGATCATCGACTTGCTGAAAGAGAAAGGCTCGAGCTTCGACATCGCCTCGATCTACGAGCTGGACAAAGTGCTGGGCCGCGGCRTAACCCCGGACCGCATCAGCTACGGCAACACCATCAAGAAATCCAAGGACATTCGCTACTTCTACGAGAAGGGCGTGCGTCTGTATGCCACCGACTCCGAAGCCGACCTGCGCAACATTGCCAAGGCGCCACCGACTCCGAAGCCGACCTGCGCAACATTGCCAAGGC
>NZ_JBFTLU010000967.1:0-458 GCF_056396605.1 Pseudomonas sp. 05T35 | reverse complement strand
GGAGGAAGGGAAATTTATTTCCGGTCTTTGAGGCTCGACGCCAACTGAATCTACCTCGCGAACGTTGGTTCTGGGCGGACTATCTGCATTATATACGGACGGGTGTGTTTTTACGTGAGTTGCTGGTGCACTCACAGGGGAAACCATTTTTTCGTGCTTATGCGTATGGCTACGCCACTCATTATGTAACCGATGTTGTTGGACATCCATTTGTTAATCACATAACAGGATCCCTATGGAGGATGTATTGGCAGCGTCACCATCTGATCGAAAATTTCATGGATGCATACGTTTGGGATCGATGGCATGACGCCCATCCAAGTGAAGTCGATCCTGCGACCGAAGAACAGCAACTGGACTCAATTCGCGACAACCCTAACAAGGAAAGAGGGAGCGGTGCGAGCTTCTCGTTTGCTCGCCTGCATGATCATATAGGTATAGGTGTAGTTCTGTAGTTC
>NZ_JBFTLU010000966.1:0-459 GCF_056396605.1 Pseudomonas sp. 05T35 | reverse complement strand
GGGTTAGCAAGTTCGAACCGCCGAACGACTTCGAGAATATGCGCTGGACTCTGTTCAACTCGCGCCAATACGCCTTGCGCACCTTTGCCGGTCATCTGCGAGTAACGCGAATCTTCTGCTCCGCTACTGGTGCCAATACCCTCCAGATAAACACGGATTGACGCTTTGCTCTCATCTGCCGAGAGCCGACGTTCGCTGTCATCGTTGTACAGGTCATGGAGCTTCGCCACATTACTGCTGTCATTCCCATAACTGTTATCCGGCGCTCCCCCCTTGCCGTCATACCCATGAGCCTGACAAAACTGCCGAATGTCCTCCGCCAGCTCTTCCAGCCCCACATCCCGCGCATGGCACTCGGCGACCATTTCACTGTTGGATCGGTTATTGCCGGTACCATCGAAGAACACGCCGATCCGTAAGGTAATCCCCTCCAGCTCGACTTCTTCCTCCTCTTCCTCC
>NZ_JBFTLU010000965.1:0-462 GCF_056396605.1 Pseudomonas sp. 05T35 | reverse complement strand
GAAGCCCGGTCAACCACGCGTTTGGACTGGCAACATCGTGTACCGCTGACCCCATCCATAAATTGATCCCTGTCTGCTTTCGATGGGCTACAACCCATTGCAGACTGTCTACGTCGGTTAGCGGATTGCCTGAAAGCAAGACATTGCCCTCGACCACCGACTGCTTTCGTACCGATTCAGGCACTCGGGCAATCTGGTTATCACGCAGATCCAACCGCTCCAGACCATGAAAATCGAGAGTAAAGACCGGGCACGACCGAAGCTCTGCCCTTCTCAAATTGAGTTGACGCAATTCGGACATATCAAACACTGCCGGCGAGAGACCGAGCGGATTTTCGCTTAGATCGAGTTCCTGAAGTCGGGTGAGCTCGGCGAGTTGGCCTACGGTTCCCTCCGTCAGGACCAGCCGGGTCGCTTTCAGATTAAGGACCTCAAGCCGAGACATCTGGCCGATAGCAGGCG
>NZ_JBFTLU010000964.1:0-464 GCF_056396605.1 Pseudomonas sp. 05T35 | reverse complement strand
ATCTACAATAGATGCAATCGCCTCTGTTACCAGTCGTAGGCGGGGGCTTACGATGAAGTCCTCACCTGTACTTAGAGTAATTAACTCCGGGTCATCCCAATGCTGCTCGATCTGCAATAGACCATTACACACCGCAACAGTATAAGCCTCACCGAGCGTCCGCTCATCACGAACAATTACTCCCGCATCAACCAAGCTATCAAAATACTCTTGATCATCCTCATTTAAAAATTTCGGTGGCTGTCCATACCAAATAACGCCGGACTTAGGCGCGGTGGAAAGGGCACTCAGTAAGTCCTCAGCACGAAACCAATCACGATCCGGCTGATAACCATCTACTAGTATCAATCCAAGTGCAGTTGCACTTTCCGTCAAATTGAGCAGCATGGAAGACGTATGTTTTGCTCGTCGCACCACTAATTCTTTTTTATTTCTTGGCGGATCCAGCTCTGGGACACCAACAC
>NZ_JBFTLU010000963.1:0-464 GCF_056396605.1 Pseudomonas sp. 05T35 | reverse complement strand
GAACTGTTTCTTTCAGAAAGGTCCTACAGAAACCCCGCGGCATTGCCCTTAGTCTCAGGCGCTCTTGATAAGGGTGGGCGTAAACAGCCGCACCGTCATTGTAGGGTCAATCAACCATGCCGAATAAAGCGTTACGTATCCTGATCGCCGATGAGCAGCATTTTCATCGCATGAAAATCGAGCGCAAGCTGAATCAGCTCGGTTACTACCGAATTGCCCCCGTGCACTCCCTTGTAGAGCTGCTCAGCGTTGTCGAATACGGCTGTGAGCCGTTTGATCTGGTGATCATCAATGCAACCTTGTGTGCCGGGACCGGCCTGGACCTGGTGGCGTTCTGCCAGGACAACCAGCAGATCTGTCATACCTTGATCTACGATGCCCAGAAAGCCGGCCTGCCCGCGTTGTTCGCCGTCCAGCAGCACAACGTGCGGATCAGCCAGGATCGCGTACCGGACCAGGAAACC
>NZ_JBFTLU010000962.1:0-465 GCF_056396605.1 Pseudomonas sp. 05T35 | reverse complement strand
ACCCGGTGCTCATGACGAAATGCCGCCATCGGCCCCTTGAGCATTTCGTCGATGAAATGGCTGTCGCTGACCTCGCGGATCGTCACGGTCCACGTCGCCGGAATACAGCCGAACATCCAATGACAAAAACTGAATTCGCGGCCTGCTGCGATACGCAAGTCGTTCACGTCGATGTTGCCTAGTGGCGTCACCCGTTCCGGGAAGATTTTCGGGAAGTTGCTGCCTTCAAGGCAAAAATCGAGAACCTGTGCGGGTGTTTGCCCTCTGATCAGCGTGGAGAGTTCCAGAACAGGCATTGACAGTGTCCTTCCTTGAGCACGAATACCGGCAGATTAGCACTCGACATTTACCGTATTACAGCGCTTTTCACATGCAAGCCTGTGAATAGGCTTATTATTTTGACGCACGGAATTTAGGTAACTGTATGCAAAAAGTGACCAGGCAATGACCCGCAATGACGTGCAC
>NZ_JBFTLU010000961.1:0-468 GCF_056396605.1 Pseudomonas sp. 05T35 | reverse complement strand
AAATTAATTTGAAAAGATATTGAAAAGCAACAGTTTGGGAAGTAATGGGTGCGTGATAATGAGAGGAAAGTTGCGGGGGTTGAAAAAGGTATTTCTTTTTGCCATTTATCAGAGTGTTTCGTGGTGTTCGATGTGTATCCTTATTTCGCTAAGTAATAGCAAGTTTGGTGTGTTGGCGCTGGGCATAAATATTCGTCAGCCGCAACTGTCAATGGTGACAGTTGTGCCGAACTCAGTACTGGATTATAAGAGCCTTCTGAGTCATTTCACCGCTTTTGCCAGCAATGACTAATTCTGATACTGGCGGGTGGGTGTGCCGGGCCCATCGAAGGGATAATTGATCATGCATAGCCGTTCGATGGGTGTCTTTATTACTAACCTAAAAAGGAGTTTTTTCATGGCTGACCAATTGGTAAATATCGCCATTCTTACACCTCGTGAGGTCGGGGTGATCAAGCAATATATCCG
>NZ_JBFTLU010000960.1:0-471 GCF_056396605.1 Pseudomonas sp. 05T35 | reverse complement strand
GCTCACTGCCTTGCAGGGCAAACAGAAGCGGGCGTTCGGTGAGCATGTGATGGCTCCTTCAAGGCACTGCCGTCAGTGGGCGGCACCATGACGCAGAACTTCGATGCAAAACTCCGCTTCGTAGGGCGGTACGTTGCATTCGACGATGTCATTGGCGGCAACTTGCAGATGCACGCCGACAATATCGGCATGAATCGGTTGCTGGCAGACGTGCCGATCGACCAATACCGCGGTGTAGACCCGACGCGCACCGAGTTGCGCCAGATACGCGCAGGTGCGCAGCAGCGAATGGCCTTCAAACAGCACGTCATCGACAACAAGCAGGGTGGTACTGGCGAGGTCCAGTGCGCCCAGAAGCGGGTTTTCGGTCAATTGCGTGTGTGCATGCAGCACGCTGAGATCATCGGCATAGCGCTTGACCTTCAGGGGGTAAAGAGGCAGTTCCGGCTGGCCGGTCTGACGCGACAGATG
>NZ_JBFTLU010000959.1:0-471 GCF_056396605.1 Pseudomonas sp. 05T35 | reverse complement strand
GCTGGAAAAACTTTACGGTCCGCGCAGCACTGTTGCGAGAACCACTATTACCCCTCTGTTACGTCACTATGCAGAACCGCTGCCGGATTTGAATTCAGACGCCTTTGGTGAAATGTTCGACCGTTACGCCGATGCGCGCGTGGTGATGATCGGTGAGGCCAGCCATGGCACCAGCGACTTCTACCGAACCCGTGCGGCGATAACTCAACGATTGATTGAACAGCACGGGTTCACGATTGTGGCGGTTGAAGCGGACTGGCCAGATGCCGCGCATGTTGACCATTATGTTCGCGGGCTGGCCCATACAGCCTGGAAACGGCACATCTTCAGCCGATTCCCGACCTGGATGTGGCGCAACACCGATGTGAAAGCGTTTGCCCACTGGCTGCATCAATACAACCACAAGCACGCCCCCGAGCGTCGAGTCGAGTTTCGCGGATTGGACGTCTACAGTTTGCGCAACTCCATCCA
>NZ_JBFTLU010000958.1:0-476 GCF_056396605.1 Pseudomonas sp. 05T35 | reverse complement strand
TATCCGGTGTCGAGTACTACACCTTGGGAATGCTCGTCGACGGCGCACCAGTTATGCACGGCTGTAAGCAACTGCTCACCAAAGTGCCGGCCTTGAAATTCCGGATGAATCCCCAGCAACGGCAGAACATGCACCGAGTCCGATGGCAGGCAGGCCGCCACCGCCGCGTGATACTCCAGATAACGTCGGGTGCAACGCAACCCGGTGCTCAGTACCATCTTCAGGCGCCAGGCCCAGCTCTCGGTGATGCCCAGACGACGTTGCGGTGGCGCGATCAGTGCAATGCCGATCAGCCGGTCATTGATCAGCAGACCGATCGCCGGCAATTCCTGCACAAAATGTTGTTCGACCAGCTCCCGTATCGTGGCCCGGACCCGGTGTTCATAGCCAGGACGCTCGGCCTCGAACAGGTACTTGAAGACCGGCTCATGTCGATAGGCGTGGTACAGCAAGGAGCGAGCTTCGTGCGAATAGCC
>NZ_JBFTLU010000957.1:0-477 GCF_056396605.1 Pseudomonas sp. 05T35 | reverse complement strand
GGGTGTATTGGGTGTTGGGCATGTGCGAGGGGGTCACTGCGAAAAATGCGCCTATTATAAAAGAACCAACGCTGCGAGATAGGTGTATACCTGATCTCATATTCCCAGTTGGTGGAGCGTGCATCATGAGCAAAGGCATGGATTCGAAGAAAGCGGCGAAAAAGAAACCGACCAAGACAGCCGTTGAAAAACGCGCTGACAAGAAGGCCAAGAAGGTCGGTGTGTTCGGGCACTGAGCCCGCTTTGACGGAGCCCGGCAATCGGGCTCCGCGTTCATTCTCAAGTATTCACTTCCAGGTAAACCAGTCATCGATCTGCAAGATTTCCCTGCTTCGTTGCACAGAAGGGGATAAGGCCGACATTTGTCTGTTGGCTTGTCCTGTTCTGAGCCGAGCCATGTCCTATTACCTTGATCAAAACCTGCGTGAAGAAATTGAAACCCTGCGCCGAACGTTTGCCGGTCGCAGTGAATGGCCT
>NZ_JBFTLU010000956.1:0-481 GCF_056396605.1 Pseudomonas sp. 05T35 | reverse complement strand
CCTTGTTTCAGCGTGCGGGTTACCACCGCCAACTGGATGTCGTGGGTTATCAAGGGTTGTTGTATGCGCTTTATGATCCCGGCCGTTGGGAGGCTGTCGATGTATTGCGCTGGCTGAAGGAATATACCGACGCGGCGGCTCAGCGAGTGTCGCTGACCGCATGATAATCATGAGGGCGACATCGTTCGGGTCCTTGTTGGATAATGCCCCCCTGCATTAGGGCCAGAGCTTTCGTATGTCCACCTCATCTTTTTCCGCGGCACAGAATCAGGCCAGCACGCTGTACCTGCCGCCAGGCGCCTGGTTGACCGTTCTCGATTGTCTGTGCGAACACTTCAGCGCCATTGGTCGCGAACAATGGCTGGACAGGATTGCCCGTGGCCGCGTGCTGGATGGCCAGGGTCATGCGATTACCGTTGATCTTCCTTACAGGGAAGGGCGGGTCATGCGATTACCGTTGATCTTCCTTACAGGGAAGGGC
>NZ_JBFTLU010000955.1:0-481 GCF_056396605.1 Pseudomonas sp. 05T35 | reverse complement strand
GCCGGGGTGGTGCTCGGGGTCAGCTGYTCGAAATTGCCGCCGGTGGTGCTTTCGATGGTGGTGCTGACGGTGCTGCCGTTCTTGTAGACGTCGTTGGCCGGGGTGTCGACCACCACCGAACCGGACGTTTTACCGGCTTCGATGTTGATTATGGCGCCATTGCTGAGCGTGACRGTCATCGGCGTGCCSGCCGGRTTGCTCARGGTCGCGGTGTAGGTGATCTGGCCGCCTTCGGTAATCGTGTTATTGGCGGTGAGCGTCAGCCCGGTGTTATCGATCGAGTCGGTGATCGTGGTGACCGCCGGGGTGGTGCTTGGGGTCAGCTGCTCGAAGTTGCCGCCGGTGGTGCTTTCGATGGTGGTGCTGACGGTGCTGCCGTTTTTGTAGACGTCATTCGCCGGGGTATCGACCACCACGGAACCGGACGTTTTGCCGGCTTCGATGTTGATCACTGCACCGTTGGACAGGCACCGTTGGACAG
>NZ_JBFTLU010000954.1:0-485 GCF_056396605.1 Pseudomonas sp. 05T35 | reverse complement strand
CCTTGTCGGATTCCAGGGTGATCAGCGACTGGTCGGCGGCAACGGTGTCGCCAGCCTTGACCAGTACTTCGATGATCTTGGCCTTGCCTGCCGAACCGATGTCCGGGACGTGGATGTCCTGAACGCTGTCGGCAACCGGTGCAGCCGGAGCCGCAGCGGCTGGCGCCGGAGCAGCGGCAGCAGGCGCAGCAGCCTGGGCTGGAGCGGCAGCAGCAGGGGCCGCAGCACCMGCCACTTCCAGATCCAGAATCAGATCGCCCGTGCCGACTTCGTCGTTGAGCTTGACGCAACCGATGTCCGGGACGTGGATGTCCTGAACGCTGTCGGCAACCGGTGCAGCCGGAGCCGCAGCGGCTGGCGCCGGAGCAGCGGCAGCAGGCGCAGCAGCCTGGGCTGGAGCGGCAGCAGCAGGGGCCGCAGCACCCGCCACTTCCAGATCCAGAATCAGATCGCCCGTGCCGACTTCGTCGTTGAGCTTGACGCTG
>NZ_JBFTLU010000953.1:0-488 GCF_056396605.1 Pseudomonas sp. 05T35 | reverse complement strand
GTTGCGCACCAACACGGGCAGATAGCCGCTGTGATCCAGGTGAGCATGGGTCAGAACGATGGCTTCCAGATCCCGGACCGGCAGTTGGAAAGGGTCCCAGTTGTGCAGGCGCAGTTGTTTGTAGCCCTGGAACAAGCCGCAATCGATCAACACATGTTTGTCGTTATGTTCCAGCAGGTACTTGCTGCCCGTCACCGTGCCAGCCGCACCGAGAAATGTCATTCGCATGCCCGTCTCCTTGAACACTGATGGGTACGCTATTGATCCTCCCTTTACGTCTTCCGGCACTTGATATTTATCAACAGCAGCCGGGCTGACTCCGTCTTATCGAGGCTCAGCCCCTGAAAATGTCGAATGGCTCGATTTTCAGCACCTTGCGT
Organism: Pseudomonas sp. 05T35; assembly: GCF_056396605.1. NCBI lineage: Bacteria > Pseudomonadati > Pseudomonadota > Gammaproteobacteria > Pseudomonadales > Pseudomonadaceae > Pseudomonas > Pseudomonas sp. 05T35. The sequence goes on along the minus strand of NZ_JBFTLU010000953.1, from coordinate 108 downwards.
ATGCCCACGTAACTGGAAACCCCGGCGATCAACAGCACCAGGCCAAACGCCAGCCCCAGGTTCCAGAACGTAATCATCGCTGCGTAATTGGGCAGATAGGTGCGCACC
>NZ_JBFTLU010000952.1:0-489 GCF_056396605.1 Pseudomonas sp. 05T35 | reverse complement strand
GGTGGTGGCAGCTTCACGATGACGGAGCTCAAAACTTCGCCTGTCGAGTTCTTGAACTTGGCAGAAGACGATTTTGAACGGGGCGGTCTGTCTGCGCTTATTAACGCTACGACCAATGCGAAGCGGGCGATTGTCTGTCAGCTTGATCAGCTGCTGATTTCATTTGGTTATCCGTCGCTCAAATGGAATGTGCCGAAAAAAATAGAGCGATTGCGGGCGCTCGGCCTATTGGCACCAAGCCTTTTGCGTAAAGTAGTTGATATGCGGAATATTCTTGAACACGAATACAAAGCTCCTGATCTTCAATCAGTAGAAGAGGCACTGGATGTCGCAAGTCTTTTTGTAATGTCTGCTTCTGCTATGTTCATTCCGTTTGATGATATATTGGAATTTTCACTGCCTGAGTCCAGTGTTAGGGATAGCTCGGTTACGCATTTTATTGTTGGATTAGACCGAAAGCCTCATGGTGCTTTCTACACCGTCTATGCG
>NZ_JBFTLU010000951.1:0-489 GCF_056396605.1 Pseudomonas sp. 05T35 | reverse complement strand
GGTGAAGCGGCGGAATTTGTTGAGCAGTCCCGACAACTCGTCGAGAGTGACCGGCTCACCCAGCTTCGCCTGAGCCATTGCATAGCTGACCAAGGTCAAGGGCTCACCGACCGCGATGCCTGCCGGCCCGTGTCTGTTGCTTGTTGCCCGCGAGCCATCAGCAAACGCTGCGCTGGTGCCAATGCAATAGAGGGCGATGACCGTGAGGATAGAAACCTTCATTTGACAGTCACTCCAGCCGATGCCAAATAGTTTTGTAACGCCCCCCAAAAGCAGCGCAGATTTTCAAACCCCAGAAACGACAAAGCCCTGAATAATCAGGGCTTTGTCGTACATAAGATGGCGGAGGCGATGGGATTCGAACTCATGGACCTGTTACAGTCGACGGTTTTCAAGACCGTTGCCTTAAACCACTCGGCCACACCTCCGTATTGCGTTGCGGGCGCCATAATACCTGAATGAAACACACTGTCAAACTCTCTGCATAGC
>NZ_JBFTLU010000950.1:0-490 GCF_056396605.1 Pseudomonas sp. 05T35 | reverse complement strand
GAAGTGTGTCCCATCCATTTCGCCCAGCTGGAGAAGCTTTCCCGGGAGCTGCCTACGCTGCAGCACAATCTGAACAAACTCCTGAGCCGCGAAATCGTGCGCGATCACGACATGCTGATGCTGATGGGCAAGATGAACTCCGACGAACGTCTGGCGGCCTTTCTGCTGAACCTGTCGCAGCGGCTTAGCCTGCGCGGTTATTCGTCCAGGGAGTTCGTACTGAAGATGCGTCGCGAAGAGATCGGCTCCTACCTGGGGCTGCGCCTGGAAACCATCTGCCGGGGCATTGCCCACCTGCGGGATCAGTCACTGGTCGAGATTTCCGGGCGTAACGTCACCATCCTCGACATGGACAGGCTCAAGCATCTGGTCACCGGCTGCCATCGGGACGCGCCAGTTTGACAGCCTGAATGCCGTTGATTCCGGAGAATCGTCATGCGCGCCATGGTGCTACAGACTCCTGGCCAGCCACTGCAACGGGAAGAACGCG
>NZ_JBFTLU010000949.1:0-490 GCF_056396605.1 Pseudomonas sp. 05T35 | reverse complement strand
CTGGCGGTGGGCGCGCAGTTCAAACTGCCGTACATCCACGTTGTGGTGAACAACTCGTACCTGGGTCTGATCCGTCAGGCGCAGCGCGGTTTCGACATGGACTACTGTGTGCAATTGTCCTTCGACAATCTCAACGCACCGGAGCTCAATGGTTACGGGGTGGACCACGTAGCCGTTGCCGAAGGCCTGGGTTGCAAGGCGTTGCGAGTGTTCGAACCGGCGGGCATCGCCCCTGCCCTGCGCAAGGCCGAGGAGCTGATCGAGGAGTTCAAGGTTCCGGTGATCGTCGAGATTATCCTGGAGCGCGTGACCAACATTTCCATGGGCACCGAGATCAACGCCGTCAACGAATTCGAAGACCTGGCGCTGGTCGGCAGCGACGCACCGACGGCGATTTCGTTGCTGGATTAAGAATGACTTGTCACCTGTAGCGGCTGCCGAGGCACGAGGCTGCGTTGCGTGTCCGCAGGACCGCCGTCGGGGGCCGCGT
>NZ_JBFTLU010000948.1:0-491 GCF_056396605.1 Pseudomonas sp. 05T35 | reverse complement strand
GTATCGGCCACTGCCACCGGTGCGTCGTTGGTGCCAGTGATGGTCACATCCACCGTGGAGCTTGAGAGCGCCCCGTGTTCGTCCTGCATCTGGTAAGTGAGCGTCACGTGTTCGACCGCACCCTGCGCCAGATGGTCGAAATCGCTTCCCGGGGTGAACACCAGCTGGTTTTCGACCACGCTGGCTGTGCCCTTGCTCGCTGGCGCGCTGACCGAGTTCAGCGTGAACGCGTGACCGTCGTCGACATCGGTGTCATTGGCCAGCACGTCGATGSTCAGGGTCTGGTTTTCCGTACCGGCGGCCGTATCGGCCACCGCCACCGGCGCGTCGTTGGTGCCGGTGATGGTCACGTCTACGCTGCTGGTCGAGATTGCGCCGTGCTCGTCGCTCATGGTGTAGCTGAGCGTGACACTGGCCGTGGCGCCTTGCGCCAGGTGATCAAAATCAATACCCGGATTGAACTGCAACTGGTTGCCGACCACGCTCACGCT
>NZ_JBFTLU010000947.1:0-491 GCF_056396605.1 Pseudomonas sp. 05T35 | reverse complement strand
GACGATAGGGAAACGCAGGGATGTCGCTCATGTGGATGCCGGCGCATATCACACAGCCACCCTTGACGGTGGCCTCCAGCGCCAACGGCACCAGCGCACCCACGGGGGCGAAGATCAGGCTGGCGTCGAGCAGGTGCGGCGGTTTCTGGTCCGAGGGGCCAGCCCAGGCGGCACCCAATGTTCGGGCATACGCCTGGCCCTCGTTGTCGCCCGGTCGGGTGAAGGCATACACCCGTTGACCTCGCCCCAGCGCCACCTGGATTGCCAGGTGCGCGGCGGCACCGAACCCGTAGAGGCCCAGATGGCGTGCGTTTTTTGCCATTTGCAGCGCCCGAAAGCCGATCAGCCCGGCGCACAGCAACGGTGCGGCTTCGGTGGCCGAGAGCGTGTCCGGAAGGCGAAAGCAGAAGCGCGCGTCGGCCACGGTGTAGTCGGCATAACCGCCGTCCAGATTACAACCGGTGAACTGCGCCTGATCGCAGAGGTTCTCC
>NZ_JBFTLU010000946.1:0-492 GCF_056396605.1 Pseudomonas sp. 05T35 | reverse complement strand
GGCCATGACCTCGCAGAACATGCCCGGCATCGCCGTGTTACGCGCAGATGGCTACAACGTGCCGGCCTCGCCGCTGATCACCACCACCGGCATCGCCTCACTGTTGCTGGCGCCATTTGGCTCCCACGGGATCAACCTGGCAGCGATCAGCGCCGCAATCTGCACCGGGCCGCATGCCCATGAAGATCGCAACAAGCGTTACACCGCGGCCGTCTGGTGCGGGATTTTCTACGGGATTGCCGGGGTCTTTGGCGCAACCCTCGCAGCGCTGTTCGCCGCCTTGCCGAAGGAGTTGGTGCTGTCGATTGCCGCGTTGGCGCTGTTCGGCTCGATCATCAACGGCCTGAGCATCGCCATGGCGCAAGTGAAGGAACGTGAAGCGGCATTGATCACCTTTATGGTCACTGCGTCGGGGTTGACGCTGTTTTCCATTGGTTCGGCATTTTGGGGGATTGTGGCGGGGGTGGTGACGCTGATGATTCTGAACTGGCG
>NZ_JBFTLU010000945.1:0-494 GCF_056396605.1 Pseudomonas sp. 05T35 | reverse complement strand
GCTAATACTGCTGCTTTCGCGTCTTTACCGTCGACGGTAGTCACACCAGCCAGCCAGCTATCCAGAGTCTCAGGATGAGCGGCCAGCCATTTTTTCGCTGCACTCAAAGCGGGCTCCTTTTTGTCGAGGGAGTTCATGATGCTGCTCTCCATGTCGACCGTGAATTTCAGATTGCTGTACAACTTGCCAACGTTACCGCAGCGCTCGGCATAGCCTTTGGATGTGATGGTTTTGACCGTTGCTGCGCCGAAATCGGGACCGAAGGAATCATCACCACCCGTTAGATACACGATGTCCATGTTCACGTTCATTGGGTGAGGCGCCCACGCCAGGAACACAATGGGCTTCTTGCGTTGAATCGAGCGACCTACCTCTTGGATCATGCCTGCTTCACCAGACTCGACCAGTTTGAAATCCTTCAAACTCAAACCATACGAGTTGTCCTTGATGATCTTCTGCACCAACGTGTTTCCGCCGCTACCAGGCTGGATGCC
>NZ_JBFTLU010000944.1:0-496 GCF_056396605.1 Pseudomonas sp. 05T35 | reverse complement strand
TGAATGATGGAGCGCCAAGGTTCGTTGAGCGCTTTTTTGGCTCAGTATTTCCCTACGTTCATCTGTGCATTCTTTCTCGCCTGCTTTTCCCTTTCCGCGGCCATCTCATTGGCCTCGAGTACCTATTTTCGCAGTGATCCAGAGCGTGCGCGTTATTCTTTTCTGGCGGCGGTTGGGCTGGGGCTGCTCTTGGCGTTCAGCCATTTCGTCATGATCAGAGGGCGCACTTGGGGAAGTTGGGTCATTGTCGCTTTCTACGCTGTGTGCTTTCTGACAGTCCTGCCTACCTACGGTTACCGGCCGCATATGGCGGCTTATGTAACTGGCCTGCTGTTTCCCTTGCTYGGGATGTTGTTGCTGAATAGTCAGCGCCATCGCGAAATGCGCCGTCAACTCGTGATGATTCGCAAAAAGCGCCAGGCTGCCCTTGCCGACCGCAAGCCCCGGAGAATGAAATGAACGATTTTCCTCCATTGACGCGCTATCTCGCCCGCTA
>NZ_JBFTLU010000943.1:0-498 GCF_056396605.1 Pseudomonas sp. 05T35 | reverse complement strand
GCGGTGTGGAACCTCGACATCAACTATGCCCAGGGGCTAAGTGGGTGGGGCGCCGACGACGATGCCCAGCGCCAGAACAGCAACCTGCCCAAGGCGCAGTTCCGCAAGTACCGCGCCAACCTCAGTCAGTGGCGCAATGGCCAGTTCGCCGGGCAAGCCTGGCAGTGGCAGAGCCAGCTCTCGCTGCAATACAGCCCCGACCCGCTGCCGGCCATCGAACAACTGCTGGTTACCGACGATTCCGCCGTCCGCGGCTATCGCGAAAACAATGCATCCGGCGCCATCGGAACGATCTGGCGCAACACCTTGCGCTTGCCACTGAACAGCGGCTTGCCGGTGCACATCACCCCGCGCGTGGGCCTGGACAACGGTTGGCTCAAGACCGATCACGGCGCTCCAGGCCAACGGCTGAGCGGTGCCAGTGCCGGGCTCAACCTGAGCTGGAAAAACCTGCAAGTCGACATCGATTACCAACGCAGCCTCAACACACCCAAAGGC
>NZ_JBFTLU010000942.1:0-499 GCF_056396605.1 Pseudomonas sp. 05T35 | reverse complement strand
CTGGTTCGCTGTCACCCTTGAGGTCGACGAACGCAGCCAACTGCTGTTGCAGGATGGTTGCAGCGCGGCGGATAGCCTCTTCAGGATCCAGAGTACCGTTGGTTTCCAGATCAATAACCAGCTTGTCCAGGTTAGTACGCTGCTCGACACGGGCGTTTTCCACCACGTATGCGATACGGCGAACCGGGCTGAACGAAGAGTCAAGCTGCAAGCGACCGATGCTGCGGCTTTCGTCTTCATCGCTCTGACGCGAGTCGGCCGGTTCATAACCACGACCACGAGCTACTACTAGCTTCATGTTCAGGGCGCCGTTAGACGCCAGGTTAGCGATTACGTGATCGGGATTAACGATCTCGACATCATGATCCCATCGCTCTGACGCGAGTCGGCCGGTTCATAACCACGACCACGAGCTACTACTAGCTTCATGTTCAGGGCGCCGTTAGACGCCAGGTTAGCGATTACGTGATCGGGATTAACGATCTCGACATCATGATCC
>NZ_JBFTLU010000941.1:0-501 GCF_056396605.1 Pseudomonas sp. 05T35 | reverse complement strand
TTCAACATCAATGTCGATTGACCCACCGCAATCGCGAGCAGGCTCGCTCCCACATGGATTGATCGTTCCCTTTGCACAAAACGGATAAAGGTCTGCACCCAGCGGATATTGCCCAATAGCCGCCCGCCCTAGCATGAGCCTGCCTGAATAAAAACAATGGAGGCGGCGGCCATGTCCCTGCGACCCGAATACCTTCACTCCCTGCTTGAAGAAGACAAAGACCAGGGCATCTACCGCTGCAAGCGGGAGATGTTTACCGACCCACGCTTGTTCGATCTCGAGATGYAACACATCTTCGAAGGCAACTGGCTGTACCTCGCCCACGAGAGCCAGATTCCGAACAAGAATGATTTCTACACCACCACCATGGGCCGGCAGTCGATCTTCATTGCGCGCAACAAGGACGGCGAGCTCAACGCGTTCATCAACGCCTGCAGCCACCGTGGCGCGATGCTCTGCCGGCACAAGACCGGCAACAAGTCTTCCTACACCTGCCCGTTT
>NZ_JBFTLU010000940.1:0-503 GCF_056396605.1 Pseudomonas sp. 05T35 | reverse complement strand
GTCACCGAAGGCGGTCAGATCACTTACACCGCGACCCTGACCAACCCGGCCGGCACCGCGATGAGCGTGACCCTGTCCAACGGTGCAGTGATCAACATCGAAGCCGGCAAAACGTCCGGTTCCGTGGTGGTCGAYACCCCGGCGAATGACGTCTACAAAAACGGCAGCACCGTCAGCACYACCATCGARAGCACCACSGGCGGCAACTTCGAGCAGTTGACCCCGAGCACGACGCCRGCGGTCACCACSATCACCGATTCGATCGACAACACCGGYCTGTCCCTGGCGGCSACCGGTTCGGTCACCGAAGGCGGTCAGATCACYTACACCGCSACCCTGACCAACCCGGCCGGCACCGCRATGAGCGTGACCCTGTCCAACGGTGCAGTGATCAACATCGAAGCCGGCAAAACGTCCGGTTCCGTGGTGGTCGATACCCCGGCGAATGACGTCTACAAAAACGGCAGCACCGTCAGCACCACCATCGAAAGCACCACCGGTGG
>NZ_JBFTLU010000939.1:0-503 GCF_056396605.1 Pseudomonas sp. 05T35 | reverse complement strand
ACCCAGACCAACGCAATCGACTTCGATAGCGCCAAAATGCAGCGACTGGGCTTTGGCCAGTTGCCGCCCCTCCTGGAGCGTCCTGCCAGCCTCGGTCAATTGCGCCAGCAACTGGGCCTGCAACTGCAAACCAGCCTTGAGCCGCAGCGCATTCTGGGATTGTTTTTCCGTGAAATTCAGCGCCTTGTGCCACTGGACGCCTTGAACTATCAGCACAAGACCAGCGATCTGCGTCTGGAGTTCGGTCAACGCGGACATCACTCGGTGAGCTATAGCCTGAGCCACGAAGGCACACACCTGGGCGATCTGGTGTTCCGTCGCAATCAGCGCTTCAGCGAAAAGGATCAGGGTAACCTCGAATCCCTGCTATCCACCTTGCTCTTCCCGATGCGCAACGCCCTGCTGTATCGAGCGGCCACTCAAAGTGCAATGCGCGACCCACTGACCGGCACCGGCAATCGCATTGCCATGGATCAGACCCTGCAACGGGAAATCGACATGGC
>NZ_JBFTLU010000938.1:0-504 GCF_056396605.1 Pseudomonas sp. 05T35 | reverse complement strand
GAATATGTCGTCAATATGGTTTCTTTGAATGGGAAACAATTAGTAACTGAAGTTGTCAGGTATAAGAAGCTGCTGCTGGATACGGGTAGCATTATTTATGATATTGATGAGATGATTGACGCGAGGTCGAGCGTCTATAAAAGTCTTGTCGACTATACCCGGAAGGTGGTTTTGTGTTTGGGTATTAAAAATGGCCCAAGCCACGCTGAAGTAATGCTTACCACTGACGGTCCTAAACTCGTGGAGATTGCGGCGAGAACCGATGGAATACTTAGAGATACTGTCTCCGCGCAAACAACAAGGTTCGGGCAGATTAAAGCGGCCGCTATGGCTATTACTGAACCTGCAGCTTTTGAGCAACTCATAGAGTCAGGTGTCGATTACGAGCTTTTTCAGAACTCTTACAATGTGTGCTTGATAAATCGCTCGGCGGGTACTTTCAATAAAGACTTGTTTTTAAGTGAGCTTGACAAGCTGGAGTCTTTTTTTGAAGCTGTTTTTTAT
>NZ_JBFTLU010000937.1:0-504 GCF_056396605.1 Pseudomonas sp. 05T35 | reverse complement strand
CTGCCGCACCGAGCACCGCAACCAATGCCGCCACCAGCGCCCAGGGATTGAAGCGGCGGTTCAGCGCATCTTCGATCAAGGTCACGTGCAATGGCGTGAGGATGGTGAACAGCAAGACTTCCGGCACCGTCAGCACCCGGAAGCTCAGGTACAGGCAGACGTAGGTCACGCCGAACTGCAACGCGCCGATCAACAGCATCCCGCGCATGAATGCCGGTTCCACCTGACGCCAGCGGGTCAACGGAATGAACACCAGCCCGGCCAGCAACACCCGCACCAGCACCGCGAAATAGCTGTCGACATGACCGACCAGGTATTCGCCGATCAGACTGAAGGAAAACGCCTGGATCAGCGTGACAAAAAGTAGATAGCCCATGCTCGCCTCGTTTCGAATGGCGGCGACGATAGCGGGTTTTGCTATTCACTGCGAATCATCAGGCAACACACAAATCCCCTGTGGGAGCGAGCCTGCTCGCGATAGCGGTGTGTCATTCAACAATGATG
>NZ_JBFTLU010000936.1:0-505 GCF_056396605.1 Pseudomonas sp. 05T35 | reverse complement strand
GGTCACGTCCACCGTGGAACTCGAGAGTGCCCCGTGTTCGTCCTGCATCTGGTAAGTGAGCGTCACGTGCTCGACCACGCCCTGCGCCAGATGRTCGAARTCRCTYCCCGGRKTGAACACCAGCTGGTTGYCGACCACGCTGGCMSTGCCTTTGTTTGCCGGCGCGCTGGCCGAGTTCAGCGTGAACAGGTGGCCGTCATCGACATCGGTGTCGTTGGCCAGCACGTCGATGCTCAGGGTCTGGTTTTCCGTACCGGCGGCCGTATCGGCCACCGCTACCGGCGCGTCGTTGGTGCCGGTGATSGTCACRTCCACCGTGGAACTCGAGAGCGCCCCGTACTGGTCCTGCATCTGGTAASTGAGCGTCACGTGCTCGACCACSCCYTGCRCCAGATGGTCGAAATCAGCCCCCGGATTGAACTGCAACTGGTTGCCSRCSACGCTGGCACTGCCTTGGCCGATYGGCGCGCTGGCGCTGACCAAGGTGAATGCATGGCCGTCATCG
>NZ_JBFTLU010000935.1:0-511 GCF_056396605.1 Pseudomonas sp. 05T35 | reverse complement strand
ACCTGATGGGTATTGCGCTTGAGAATCGGCAGGCAATAGAAGTGCGGACGAATCCCGCCCACCAGCATGTGGTTGCGGTTATACAGCAGGTGGTGAGCGGTGATGGTTGCGCCAACGTTGGCCGGAGCCTCGTTGACGAACTGCACGGCATCGCGGGTAGTGATGTGTTCGAACACCACTTTGAGCGTTGGGAAACGCTCCACGACCCGACGCATGTGCTCGTCGATGAAGACTTTTTCGCGGTCGAAGACATCGACGTCGCCGCGGGTGATTTCACCATGAATCAGCAAGGGCATCCCGACCTCGGCCATGGCCTCGATCGCGGGGAAGATCTTGTCGATGCTGGTAACACCGGAATCCGAGTTGGTGGTCGCGCCAGCCGGATACAGCTTGGCAGCGTGAACGAAACCGCTGGCCTTGGCCTCGCGAATTTCATCGGGTGTAGTCCGGTCGGTCAGGTAAAGCACCATCAGCGGTTCGAAACGGCTGCCGGCCGGGCGCGCAGCGAGAA
>NZ_JBFTLU010000934.1:0-513 GCF_056396605.1 Pseudomonas sp. 05T35 | reverse complement strand
CGATGGCGTAGGGCAAGAGGTTTTTTTGTGGTAAAACGCCGAGCCGCAGTAGCGGTGGTTTTCACCCGATATGGACAGGGAGGTTCGAATGTTTTCCAGGATCAGTCTCGACCAGTGGCAGGCTTTTGTTTCTACAGTCGAGTGTGGCGGTTTCCAGCAGGCCGGCGAGTATATGTTCAAGTCACAGTCGGCCGTCAGCCATTCGGTCAACCGCATGGAAACCCTGCTGGGTCAGGAACTGTTCCTGATCGAGGGGCGCAAGGCCGTATTGACACCTCTGGGCCAGGCCCTGTTGCCTCAGGCCAAGCACCTGCTGGGCTCGGCGAAAAAGCTTGAGCGACTGGCCAATCAGTACCAGCCGGGGTTGTCTATCGAACACTCGCTGGCGGTCGACATGCTGTTTCCCGCCGACGTGCTGGAGCTAGCGCTGTTACGCTTTTCTTCGGTCTTGCAAGGGTACCGTATCCGGCTTCACGAAACGGCCGTGTCCGGCGCATGCGAATTGCTGGAAAA
>NZ_JBFTLU010000933.1:0-514 GCF_056396605.1 Pseudomonas sp. 05T35 | reverse complement strand
ATATTAAGCCTATCGAGTTCAGCACGACTACACTTTACGGTTATTCCGGAGAATTGGGCAATCAACAGCCTTGCAACAATTTCAGAGACCTTCCACATATGTATAACTGTTTTTAGGCGTATGCCTTTGAGGGGAATCGATTTCCAGCGAACCCAAAATTCTTTATCAATAAAGTACTCTATAAATGCGTTTATTGTATCCTGCTGGGAAAGATGGCGTGCCTCGGATAGCTTCTTCGCATAAAGCATCGTACTAGCAAATGAATTGTTTGACGTAGCCCTCGAAAACCAAAGGCACTTAAGCATTTCTGCTTGAACGATACTCTTTGGCTGCAACTTGAAGTGTTTGGGGTGAACCCTGCTGGGAAAGATGGCGTGCCTCGGATAGCTTCTTCGCATAAAGCATCGTACTAGCAAATGAATTGTTTGACGTAGCCCTCGAAAACCAAAGGCACTTAAGCATTTCTGCTTGAACGATACTCTTTGGCTGCAACTTGAAGTGTTTGGGGTGAACC
>NZ_JBFTLU010000932.1:0-514 GCF_056396605.1 Pseudomonas sp. 05T35 | reverse complement strand
TCCTGGAGCCGGCCGACATTGAACCGGCGCAGGTCCGTACTTCGGAACTGACGGTGATGATGATGCAACTGGTGGCCAGCGGCCGTGGCGTCTGCGGCATGCCACATTGGGCGCTGCATGAGTACRGCTCACGAGGTTACGTGAAGGCCAAGCGGCTCGGTGAGAAAGGATTGTTTGCCACGCTGTACGCGGCCATTCGCACCGACATGCTCGACGCACCGTACATGCGCGACTTCCTGCTGACAGCCAAGGACACCTCGTTCTCGACTCTGGATGGGGTCAGCGCGGTGCGCTGACTCACATGGATCGGGCAACACCGATCAAATGAGGGAGCGAGCCTGCTCGCGATTGCGGCGGCACATCCAGCATTGATATGACTGACACCCCGCTATCGCGAGCAGGCTCGCTCCCACAGCCGATCAAATGAGGGAGCGAGCCTGCTCGCGATTGCGGCGGCACATCCAGCATTGATATGACTGACACCCCGCTATCGCGAGCAGGCTCGCTCCCACAG
>NZ_JBFTLU010000931.1:0-515 GCF_056396605.1 Pseudomonas sp. 05T35 | reverse complement strand
GTCGTACGCGACGGTGTTCGTGCGGTACGTCACCGCGCCGTGGCCGCCGAAGCGGGTGTGCCGCTGTCGGCGACCACTTACTATTTCAAGGATATCGATGACCTGCTCACCGATACCTTCGCTCAATACGTCGAACGTAGCGCCGCCTACATGGCCAGGCTATGGGCCAACAACGAAGGCCTGTTGCGCGAGATGGTCGTCAGCGGCGACGGCAGCCCCGAGTGCCGCTCCCGGTTGGCTGACGATATAGCACGGCTGATGGCGGATTATGTTCACCGGCAATTGATCAACCGCCGCGAGCACCTGATGGCCGAGCAGGCCTTCCGCCAGGAAGCGTTGCTCAACCCGCGCCTGGCGCTGCTGGTGCGCTCGCATCAGCAAATCCTCCTGCAGGGCACCTGCCAGCTTTTTCAGGTATTGGGTTCGCGAGAGCCGCAGCAGGATGCCAAAGTGTTGACGGCGATTATTGGCCGGATGGAATATCAGGGTCTGCTCAACGACGCAGAGCCTGAGGC
>NZ_JBFTLU010000930.1:0-516 GCF_056396605.1 Pseudomonas sp. 05T35 | reverse complement strand
AGGCGGCAGTGGTCTTGACTCCTTGCAGACGCATGTCATCAAGGGCACGCAAGCCACGGTCCATCGCCTCTTCCCAGGTCAACGCCCAGACCACCAGTTTCAGGCACATCGAATCGTAGAACGGTGGAATGGTGTAACCGGTATAGATCGCCGTGTCGGTACGTACGCCGGGACCGCCGGGTGCGTAGTAACGGGTGATCTTGCCGAAGCTCGGCAGGAAGTTGTTTTTCGGGTCTTCGGCGTTGATCCGGAATTGCAGCGCAAAACCACGGTGCTGGATGTCTTCCTGTTTCACCGAGAGCGGCAGGCCGGAGGCGATGCGGATTTGCTCACGGACGATGTCGATACCGGTGATTTCTTCGGTGATGGTGTGTTCCACCTGCACCCGGGTGTTCATTTCCATGAAGTACACCTCGCCCTCGGCGAGCAGGAACTCCACGGTGCCGGCGTTTTCGTAACCCACGGCCTTGGCCGCACGCACCGACAAGTCGCCAATGTAGGCGCGCTGTTCTGGCG
>NZ_JBFTLU010000929.1:0-516 GCF_056396605.1 Pseudomonas sp. 05T35 | reverse complement strand
GGCGAGGTGCCGTACGCTTGGGGCGAGCGTTTTTTTGCTTACTTTTTTTAGGCGCTTGTAAAAAAAGTGAGTCGCCGTAAGGGCGAAACCGCCAGCCGCCGTTACCGCAGGAATGGATATGTACACCTGCGAGAGATTGGTCGGCTGTCAGGCCGTCATCGCGAGCAGGCTCGCTCCCACAATGGATTGGTGTACATCTGCGGGAGATAGGCCGGCTGTCAGGCCGCCTTCGCAGGCAAGCCAGCTCCCACAGGTTTGATTGGGGTACATCCGCGAGAGATAGGCCGGCTGTCAGGCCGCCAAGGCCAACAGATCGCAGCCTGCGGCAGCTACAGGCGAACTTCGTCCTTGAGAATGTCAAACAACGCCTGCGCCGCCGCCGACAACTCATGCCCCGGCTTGGTCAACACCCCAATCGCCCGCTCAATCACCGGATCACTCAAGGTAATGCAACACGCCCCAAGCTCACGCATCTGCTCGACACACAACGCCGGCACCGCACTCACCCCCAGCCCC
>NZ_JBFTLU010000928.1:0-519 GCF_056396605.1 Pseudomonas sp. 05T35 | reverse complement strand
ACATTCCCCAGAGGTCTTCGATCAACGGGAGTGATGACGATGAATGAGCGCAAGGCGCTGTTGATTTTGCATGGCAACCAGGCACTCAACGCTGAGGTCCGGTCAGCGGTCGAGAGCAAGCGTCAGCAAGGCTGGGAGTTGGCTGTGCGACTGACCTGGGAGGCTGGCGATGCGCAACGCCTGGTCGATGAAGCGCTGGCTGCCGGTTATACACAGTTGATTGCCGGTGGCGGCGACGGCACGTTGCGCGACATCGCCGAGGCGCTGGCGTTGAATCCGAACGATGCCAGTCTGGTGCTTCTGCCCTTGGGCACGGCCAATGATTTTGCCCGTGCCGCCGGGGTGTCATTGATCCCGGGAGAGGCATTGGATCTGTTGGAAGTGCCTGCACGGGCCATCGACCTGGGCGAAGTGGGAGGGCAGGTATTTCTCAATATGGCCACCGGCGGATTCGGCAGTCAGGTGACAGCGAATACCTCCGAAGACCTGAAGAAAATTCTCGGCAGTGCGGCGTACCTG
>NZ_JBFTLU010000927.1:0-523 GCF_056396605.1 Pseudomonas sp. 05T35 | reverse complement strand
GATCCACACACTGGCCAGCCACGCCTGCGGCACCCGAACAGGCCGGGAGCTTATCAGCCAAAACTTGCGCACAACGGTGCCGGGGCCTGGAAAACCGAGCTGGACCGCCCCGTTGAGTGGGACAAAACCACASTCATGCGCCGCATGGGGCCGGCGGTCGAGGGTTTCTCTGATGCCACGCTGGAGCAAATTCGTATTGCCAGCGGTGTGGAGGAAGACGTCCTGCGCAGACTGCATGTCGTGAGCGAACCGCCACCAGCGCTGCTGACCGACACGATCGAACGCTTCAAGGCGTGGGCTGATGTGCGCAAGCTGCCCGAGCAGATTCTGGCCAGTGAAGTCCCGCAAGCGTTCGTTGAGCAGGTGCCTCGTTTACTGGCAGAGCTGCCAAGATGGCCCGAGCAGAAAGGCATCTGGCAGAGCTGCCAAGATGGCCCGAGCAGAAAGGCATCGAGGTTTTTGAAGGGGCCGAGCGTCGGGGGCCTTCGATCAAGTATGGCAATGTCGATGCGTCGCCGGCCAC
>NZ_JBFTLU010000926.1:0-524 GCF_056396605.1 Pseudomonas sp. 05T35 | reverse complement strand
TGCTGGAACATGTCGATGACGATGTCGGGTTACTCAAGGCGTACGTCGATAAAGTCCCGTCCGGGAGTCGTTTCCTGATAACCGTGCCGGCGTTTCAGTTTCTCTGGAGTGGGCACGATGACTTTCTTGAACACAAACGGCGCTATACCTTGGCGCAAATGGAAGCAGTGGCCAGGGACTCCGGTTTGATAGTGAAGAAGGGGGCTTATTATTTCGGCGCGGTGTTCCCGATTGCAGCGACCCTGCGGTTGCTGTCCCAAGGCGCACAACCTTCGTCGCCACGCTCGCAACTCAAGCAGCACCATCCATTGGTCAATACGCTGCTCAAGACCTTGTGCAGTATCGAACGTCCGTTCATGGGCGCGAACCGCCTGGCGGGTCTGACGGTGTTCGTGCTGGCGCAGAAACCGTGACCTCAGCCGAAAAATCAGCCCTGATCAAGCGTGGCCTGCGTTTTGCCGTGACCGGGTTATTCGTAACGGCCCTGCATGCGGTGGTGGCCGTGTTGCTCATCAACTACGTGC
>NZ_JBFTLU010000925.1:0-524 GCF_056396605.1 Pseudomonas sp. 05T35 | reverse complement strand
GCAACAGAGGCTCAACGCCCGGGTTGAACAGTTCGAACTGCTTCGGATCGATGAAGCTGTAGGTAATCGCTTCCTGATAACCACGAGCTACCAGCAGGCGGCGCAGCTCAGGCAGATCGCTACGCGCTTCAGCCTTGGCTTGCGGTGCCAGACGGGCTTGCGGGTAGCGAACCGGCAGACGGTTGTAACCGTACAGACGGGCCAGCTCTTCGATCAGGTCGACTTCCAGGCTGATATCGAAGCGATGGCTTGGCACTTCTACGCGCCACTGCCCTGCCCCGTCCGCGGAAATCTTCAGGCCCAAAGCGCTGAGCAGACGCTCGACTTCGGCCGAATCCATTTCCATACCCAGCATCTGGGTGATGCGCTGGGCACGCAGGGTGACCGGAGCAATCGACGGCAGGTGCTGTTCGCTGACGGTTTCGATGATCGGACCAGCTTCGCCACCGGTGATTTCCAGCAGCAGGCCAGTGGCACGCTCCATGGCTGATTTCCAGCAGCAGGCCAGTGGCACGCTCCATGGC
>NZ_JBFTLU010000924.1:0-529 GCF_056396605.1 Pseudomonas sp. 05T35 | reverse complement strand
CCTATACAGGCCGACACCAAGAGTGCTTACCATCAAAAACAAGTTACACACACTGATACACATTACGAAACATCAGCACACTTGTTTCTGATAGTCGCGCGCACAAACAAACATCATTCAAGTGCTTGATCAGCGAGATCTTCTCAACTAAAGAATCATTCTTCGGATGCGCCGGAGTATATCCACCGAGTTATTGACTTGTCCGCCCCCAACAGAGCACGCGCACTATTTTCTGAATAATGTTCAGGTAGCCGACAGAAATAATAAGTGAACTTGTTAGTTACCGCAGTCAAAAACAAAGCCCCCCTCCTGTTGCCAGGAGAGGGGCTTTATTGTTTGCGCAAGGCCCCCGGCTTAGAGGGTTTTCTCGTCGATACCGGCTTGCACCACCTGGGTCTCGTAATGACCACCGGCACTCAGTGGGCCAAGGTTGAACTTGCGATCCCTGGCCGTGGCGGCGTCAGGGGTTTGGGTGAGTTCGTCCTTGGCGCCAGTCGCTAGGTTGACCGCTGACTTGGACAGGTTGAGG
>NZ_JBFTLU010000923.1:0-530 GCF_056396605.1 Pseudomonas sp. 05T35 | reverse complement strand
TAGCAGCGTACCGCCAGATAGGTCTGTTCAGCGCTCATCACCGCCAACGGGCTGAATTGCTGGATATACGGGTCATAGGCGCCCTGCGGCGACACATAACTGCCCACGGTGGTATTGATGGCCAGGACCACGCCATCCACCGGGGCCTTGATCGCATATTGCGCAAGCGTGGCATTCGCCGCCTTGAGCGCTGCCTGTGCCTGGGCCGCGGTATTCTTTGCGGTGTCCAGCGTGTCCTTGCTGATGGACTTGGGATCAATCCCGTAGGACGCCAGGCGCTTGGTGTATTGGTCCTGAGCGGTTTTCAGACTGGCTTGCGCCAATTCGAAGTTTGCCCTGGGCACGGCGTCATCGATGGTCACCAGGGGCGTACCACGGGTGAMAGCCTGCCCTTCTTGCACCAGCACTTGAGTGATCGGCCCGGAAACCTGCGGGTAAATCACGATGTTGGAACCGCCGGGCTGCTCGCTTTCGATAATCCCGTTCGCATAAATCGCGGTGTCATAAGTGCTGCTCGCCGGGGCGAAGGC
>NZ_JBFTLU010000922.1:0-533 GCF_056396605.1 Pseudomonas sp. 05T35 | reverse complement strand
GCCCACAGCTGCGGATCGTCAAAGTCCTCGATCACCAGATGCGCGCCGGCTGCCAGCAGCGTCTCGCGGCGTTGGCTGGTCACCAGGCCGACGGTGAAAATCCCGGCGCTCACTGCCGCTGTCAGGCCGGGGATCGAGTCTTCGAACGCCAGGGTCACTTCGGCGCTGGCCTGCAAACGTTCGAGGCCGGTGAGGTAGGGCAGGGGATCGGGTTTGGCGCGGGGCAGTTCCTCGGCGACCACGATATGTTCGAAACGCTCACGCAGGCCCAGCGCTCGCAGCATGTGATCGGCGTTGGCCCGTGGCGCGTTGGTCACCACGGCGATGCCGATGTCTTGAGCCTTGGCGAAATCCAGTAACCGCACCAGCCCGGCCATCGGCGTCAGTTGCGGCGACAGCTCACGGAAACGCACTTCCTTGCGTTCGGCAAACGCTTCGCGCTCGGCCACCGAGCGGTCCGGGAACAGGTAGCGACACATGTTGGCGTTGGCTTGACCGCTGACGTGGGCTTCGAACTCGGCTTTGCTGAAGAC
>NZ_JBFTLU010000921.1:0-535 GCF_056396605.1 Pseudomonas sp. 05T35 | reverse complement strand
CCTCTACGCTCACTCCATTTGAAACAAGATATGCCTTACATATATCAACTAGATTTTCATTTGACTCTACACATAAAACTTTTGACTTTTTTGCCAAAGCCAGCGTACTCATTCCCGAGCCGCATCCAATTTCTACTACGAGCGACTGTTCCCCTATTTGATCTCGCATCCAATTGTAGTGCCCGCAACTTGAAATATGCTCAGCATCCATAGTCCACTGCTGAGCATATTGCCCCTGAGTCATTGGTATACCAAGCGAGCTATTAACTGTACTCATACTATCCCTGATTAAGCTGATTTCACATTATTGTAGGTGAGATCTCCACCCTAGATGGAGCATAACGCCATCATCCCATCTCTGTCATCGAAAGTAGAGCTATGTGTTGAAAGATTAAGCTGGTAGCTCATCACCTTCCACTTTGAGTCGTAAGCAATCCGATGCGCCTCGCAGTCCCCCTTCGATCAACTTGTACCGAGCCGCCATCTAATCGTTTCTCGGCGATTTTGTACCCTCAAAGCCCCAACGTCCCCCTCC
>NZ_JBFTLU010000920.1:0-537 GCF_056396605.1 Pseudomonas sp. 05T35 | reverse complement strand
CCGTTAAAAGAGCCAAACAACACCGCTCTTTCAACTCCTTCRGRCTTCGATGAACTGAAGCGTAACCGCTGCCGAAAACTGCGTAACTCTTTGTTTACCAAGGAGTTTTCCGTTTCGACTGCGCCGGAAGTGGGGCGAATTATAGACTTCCAGAATCTGCCGTCAACACTTAATTTTGCTTTTCTATCAATGAGTTGCAGAAAGCCGAAAAAACAGTGTTTTCCCCTCTATATGGAGAAGGAAAAACACCGCCTCTATATAGAAGGAACCCTCAGAGCACTCCAGCTTCTTTAAAAGCAGCAACGGTGGCGGCCTCAAGCCCCAGCACCCGCTGCAAAACCTCAAGCGTGTGCTCACCCAATAGAGGAGGGGCGCTTCGGTACTCCACTGGTGTCTCGGACAAGCGAATGGGACTGGCAACCTGCGGCACCACCCCAGCCAGCGCATGAGGAAGCTCGATCGCCAAACCCCGCGCCTTGACCTGTGGATCGGCAAATACCTGAGACAGATCGTTGATCGGTCCGCACGGCACACCCC
>NZ_JBFTLU010000919.1:0-542 GCF_056396605.1 Pseudomonas sp. 05T35 | reverse complement strand
TTTGTAGACGTCGTTGGCCGGGGTATCGACCACCACCGAGCCGCAGGTCTTGCCGGCTTCGATGTTGATGACGGCGCCGTTGGACAGGGTCACGCTCATCGCGGTGCCGGCCGGRTTGCTCAGCGTCGCGGTGTAGGTGATCTGGCCGCCTTCGGTAATGGTGTTGTCGGCGGTGAGCGTCAGGCCGGTGTTGTCGATCGAATCGGTGATCGTGGTGACCGCCGGCGTCGTGCTCGGGGTCAACTGTTCGAAGTTGCCGCCGGTGGTGCTTTCGATGGTAGTGCTGACGGTGCTGCCGTTTTTGTAGACGTCGTTGGCCGGGGTGTCGACCACCACCGAGCCGCTGGTTTTGCCGGCCTCGATGTTGATCACCGCGCCATTGCTGAGCGTCACGGTCATCGGCGTGCCGGCCGGATTGGTCAGGGTCGCGGTGTAGGTGATCTGGCCGCCTTCGGTGACCGAACCGGTYGCTGCCAGGGACAGCCCGGTGTTGTCGATCGAATCGGTGATCGTGGTGACCGCCGGGGTGGTGCTCGGGGTGT
>NZ_JBFTLU010000918.1:0-543 GCF_056396605.1 Pseudomonas sp. 05T35 | reverse complement strand
ACTTGGCAGCCCTGGGGAGGGACACAATGCGGGTTATCTGCAAATGCGGACACAAAGGTAGGATAGCGTCACGAGAAGCGTTTTCGAGTGATTTTGCGAAGTTGTACTGCCAATGCTTGAACGCCAAATGCGGGCACACATGGGTGGCCAACTTAACGTTTTCCCACACGCTAAGCCCCTCTGCACAAACATTTGACCGGGTGTTATTTGACAGGCTGAAGGAGATGCCCAAAGCGAAGCAGCGGGAACTGTTTGAACAACTTGKGTCACACGCTGTTGCGTAAAATGCAGGTCGCCGCTCCAATGGAGTCGGCGACTTGATCTCTAAATTATGAACGGCCTATCAACATCCAGACGACCTCTCTGGATTAATGATTAGGACCTCGGCCAACCGCTTTAGGTGACGCTGTTCCCCTTCGGCCAATTGCCGGTAAAAACAGATCAGACGACGTTCGGTTTTCGTTAATGGCGGCCATTCAAGCTCAACCATTTCATCCAGCCGTTCTTCGACTGCTGTGCGATCCAACATGCTTACTACTCCAT
>NZ_JBFTLU010000917.1:0-543 GCF_056396605.1 Pseudomonas sp. 05T35 | reverse complement strand
CTTCCCAGCGGTTCTCGGACATGAAGATTATCCCTGTGTAGCAATAATGTTTTGCTTTTGGCTGGATTATTAATCGTCTGGTGGTGTTTTACACTCGCTGTCTCGTTTTTATTCGCTGGAGAGACAGGATGATCAAGTCGCGCGCTGCCGTTGCCTTCGAGGCCAAGAAACCCCTTGAGATCGTTGAAGTCGATGTCGCCATGCCCAAGGCGGGTGAAGTCCTGTTGCGTGTGGTCGCCTCCGGTGTTTGCCATACCGACGCCTACACCCTGTCGGGCGCTGACCCGGAAGGCATCTTCCCGTCGATCCTCGGCCACGAAGGTGGCGCGATTGTCGAGGCTATCGGCGAAGGTGTGACTTCGGTCGCGGTCGGCGATCACGTGATTCCGCTGTACACCCCGGAATGCGGCCAGTGCAAATTCTGTAAGTCGGGCAAGACCAACCTCTGCCAGGCCATTCGTGCGACCCAGGGCAAAGGCCTGATGCCAGACGGCACCACGCGTTTCTCCTACAAAGGTCAGCCGATTTTCCACTATATGGGCA
>NZ_JBFTLU010000916.1:0-544 GCF_056396605.1 Pseudomonas sp. 05T35 | reverse complement strand
TACCTGGACCTGACGCTGATTCACTGGCCGTCCCCGGAAAACCAGGTGCCGGTGCATGAATTCATGGGCGCCCTGCTGGAAGCCAAGGCGCTGGGCCTGACCCGGCAGATCGGTGTGTCGAACTTCACCGTCGACCTCATGCAACAAGCCATCGACGCGGTCGGCGCAGACAACATCGCGACCAATCAGATCGAGCTGCACCCTTACCTGCAAAACCGCACAGTGGTCGAGTTCGCCCAGAGCCAGGGTATTCAAATCACCTCCTACATGACTTTGGCCTACGGCGAAGTCCTGAAGGACCCGGTCATCCAGCAGATCGCCGAGCGGCATCAGGCAACCCCGGCGCAAGTCACGCTGGCCTGGGCCATGCAGCAGGGTTACGCGGTGATTCCGTCTTCGACCCAACGGGCCAACCTCGACAGCAACCTGGCGGCCCGCGACCTGACGTTGAGCGATGCCGATATGGCGCTGATCGCCGGGCTTGAACGTGGCCAGCGCCTGACCAGCCCGAAAGGTATCGCTCCCGACTGGGATTGAGCAGGAC
>NZ_JBFTLU010000915.1:0-544 GCF_056396605.1 Pseudomonas sp. 05T35 | reverse complement strand
GGAACCACCTGATCCCATCCCGAACTCAGCAGTGAAACGATGCATCGCCGATGGTAGTGTGGGGTTTCCCCATGTGAGAGTAGGTCATCGTCAAGATTAAATTCCGAAACCCCAATTGCGAAAGCAGTTGGGGTTTTGTTTTGCCTGCAAGAAAGTGCTCATCGGCTGCACCAATGTCCGACCGTCGTTTTGGCCGTCAAGGACAATCACTTGGGAAATTACCCCTAAAGTGGCCGCGCAGTTTTTGGTATGGTGCAGCTCGTTTTTTAATGGACTGATGTCACGCGCAGGGAATGGCGTTTAACCCGGTCAAAGAGTTGCTGCAGAAATGCCCGAACCGATCCCGATCAAGGACCACGAAAAAGAAACGCGCCTGGTCAACAAACGCCTATTGGCCTGCGCATTGTTCGTGGTTGCCATTACCTGCGCGCTGGTTGTGCGCATGTACGTCCTGCAAGTGGTCGAGTTTGACTATCACTCGACGATCTCTGAAAACAACCGGGTGCATGTCCTGCCCATAACCCCGACTCGCGGTCTGATCTAA
>NZ_JBFTLU010000914.1:0-546 GCF_056396605.1 Pseudomonas sp. 05T35 | reverse complement strand
TTGTTGCAGAACGCCTGGTTACTCGGCAGTTTCGCCGTGGTGTTTGTGTTGTTGTCGTTGCCGATGTTCGGCTTCTTCGAATTGCAACTGCCAGTCGCGCTGCGTGACCGTCTGGAAAACGCCAGTCGCAAGCAAGGTGGCGGCAGCCTGATCGGTGCCGGGGTGCTCGGTGCCTTGTCCGGTTTGCTGGTCGGCCCGTGCATGACCGCGCCACTGGCCGGGGCCTTGCTGTACATCGCCCAGAGCGGTAACGCGCTGCACGGTGGGCTGATCCTGTTCGCCATGGGCATCGGCATCGGCTTGCCGCTGCTGTTGCTGGTGACCGTCGGCAACCGCTTCCTGCCCAAACCCGGCACCTGGATGAACCTGCTCAAAGGTATTTTCGGTTTCCTGTTCCTCGGCACCGCGCTGGTGATGGTGCGGCCAGTGCTTGATGAGTCGCTATGGATTGGTCTATGGGGCGCGCTGCTGTTGATCATCGCCTACAGCGCCTGGCGCCAGACCGGTGGATTCGGCCGCGCCGCCCATGTGTTCGGTGGCATGGCG
>NZ_JBFTLU010000913.1:0-552 GCF_056396605.1 Pseudomonas sp. 05T35 | reverse complement strand
GGTTACCACGGTGTGATTCATGACTGGGGTGAAGTCGTAACAAGGTAGCCGTAGGGGAACCTGCGGCTGGATCACCTCCTTAATCGACGACATCAGCTGCTGCATAAGCTCCCACACGAATTGCTTGATTCATTGAAGAAGACGATAAGGTCAGCATCCCTTGATTGGGTCTGTAGCTCAGTTGGTTAGAGCGCACCCCTGATAAGGGTGAGGTCGGCAGTTCGAATCTGCCCAGACCCACCAATTACGGGGCCATAGCTCAGCTGGGAGAGCGCCTGCCTTGCACGCAGGAGGTCAACGGTTCGATCCCGTTTGGCTCCACCATTTACTGTTTTTCGCTGGCTTATTGTTAGAGTGCAGAAATGAATATTCGAGTGAATATTGATTTCTGATCTTTATCAGAATCGTTCTTTAAAAATTTGGGTATGTGATAGAAAGATAGACTGAACGTTACTTTCACTGGTAACGGATCAGGCTAAGGTAAAATTTGTGAGTAATTGCGAATTTTCGGCGAATGTCGTCTTCACAGTATAACCAGATTGCTTGGGGTTA
>NZ_JBFTLU010000912.1:0-558 GCF_056396605.1 Pseudomonas sp. 05T35 | reverse complement strand
CCCTGATCGCGGGTGTACTCGAAATGCGGAATCCCGCCGATCACGTCGGCACCGAGGAGAATGGCTTCCTCCATCAAATCGCGGCCATTGCGATACGACTCGATGCCTTCCTGGGGGAAGGCGACGATTTGCAGGTCGATCAGGTGTCGACTCTCTTCACGCACTTCGAGCATCGCCTTGAGCGCGGTCAACTGCGGGTCGGTCACGTCGACGTGGGTACGTACATGCTGGATACCGTGGGCGGCGAGGGCGCTGATGGTCTTTTTGGCGCGGGTCTTGGTGTCTTCCACCGTGATGGTTGCCTTGCGCTCGCCCCAGCATTCAATGCCTTCGAACAACGTGCCGCTCATGTTCCAGCGCGGTTCACCGGCGGTCAGCGTCGCATCGAGGTGGATGTGTGGCTCGACGAAGGGCGGCACCACCAGATTCCCACCGGCATCGAGGTCTTCGGGTCCGAGGGTCGGGGCTTCGGTCTGACGGGCGATGTTGGCAATCAGGCCGTTTTCCAGGTGCAGTTCATGCAGGCCTTCATGGTTGCGCAGGCGGGCGTTGATGATG
>NZ_JBFTLU010000911.1:0-560 GCF_056396605.1 Pseudomonas sp. 05T35 | reverse complement strand
CTCTTTCACCAATCGGGCATAGCGTCCAACGTTAGCGTCATCCAGCGGTGCGTCAACTTCGTCGAGCATGCAAAACGGCGCCGGGTTCAGCTTGAAGATCGCAAACACCAATGCCAAAGCCGTCAGGGCTTTTTCACCACCGGACAGCAAATGGATGGTGCTGTTCTTCTTCCCGGGTGGACGCGCCATGATCGTTACCCCTGTATCGAGTAGATCTTCGCCCGTCAGTTCCAAATAAGCGCTGCCTCCACCGAAAACTTTTGGAAAAAGAGCCTGCAATCCACCGTTAATCTGATCAAAGGTATCTTTGAAGCGATTGCGGGTTTCCTTGTCGATCTTGCGAATGACGTTTTCCAGCGTATCGAGCGCTTCCACAAGGTCAGCATCCTGAGCATCCAGATAACGCTTGCGCTCGGACTGCTGCTGATACTCGTCGATGGCTGCGAGGTTGATCGCGCCCAGTCGCTGAATTCGCGCAGCAATGCGCTCGAGCTCTTCTTCGGCGTCTTTTTCGTTCGCTTCAGCCACCAGGGTGGCGAGCACCCCTTGCAGGTCATAGC
>NZ_JBFTLU010000910.1:0-560 GCF_056396605.1 Pseudomonas sp. 05T35 | reverse complement strand
GATTGGGGTGAACCTCCTCTACTTGAGCAATACCGGCCAGCGCCAAACCTACGGCTTCATTCAGTAAATAGAAGCTCATTACGCGTAACAATGTGTCATTTGTTGCAGGATTCTTAGAGCCGCGTGCACGGATCTTCAGGTGGTCAAATAATCGATCCGCCTGGCGCTGAGCGCACTCATGACGAACTGTATTTTCGACGAACTGTCGATCTTCGAGTCTTGGTAATTTAGCGTTTACGTTGACCGTACTAAATGCCTTGGGCACTGATCCTTCAGGAATTCTAAATGTATAACTTTTTTCTAGATCAGACCAAACCTGCATCATGTAAGGAAGTAAGCTTGATTTGGCGTTATCATACGCAATGCACAGCGAGCGAAGCGCATCAAGATCACTGCGATCTGCATTTTTAAGTTTAAACGGCCCACTCTCAAGTCGCGCCTGGGCATTGAACTCAAATGGTTTTGAAAGTGCAAATCTTAGTGGTTCAAGCAGCTCTGGCGGCGTACGTATGAACATTTAGAGAGTCCTATGCGCGCTATAAGGTTGCGCGCTATAAGGT
>NZ_JBFTLU010000909.1:0-564 GCF_056396605.1 Pseudomonas sp. 05T35 | reverse complement strand
GAGCAAAGGTTGCGTTCGTGGACATGGCCAAAAGCCAAGGTGAGCGGTTGGCGGCCCAATTATTGGCTGAGGGCCATAGGGTCGAGTTCGCTCACTGTGATATCACTGACGAGAGCGTCTATAAGGAGGCGATTGGACGCTTTGCGCAGACCCTGGGGCCTGTGACTGTCCTGGTGAACAATGCCGCCAATGATGTCAGGCACACCTTGGATGAAGTTGACTCGGAGACGTTCGACAAGCTGATTTCCGTCAATTTGAAGCATGCTTTTTTTGCCGCCCGGGCGGTGGTCCCCATGATGAAGGCCGCCGGGGAAGGCGCGATCATCAATCTGGGTTCCATTGGCTGGATGATGGCCTCCAGTGGATACCCGGTCTACGCGGCCAGTAAAGCGGCAACCCACGGCATGACCAGGGCGTTGGCACGGGAGTTGGGGCCATGGCGCATCAGGGTCAACACCCTGGTTCCAGGATGGGTGATGACAGAAAAGCAGCTCGCGCTCTGGGTTGACGATGCTGCCAGGGAGTTGATTAGCCGCAGCCAATGCCTGCCGGGTAGCGTGGAAC
>NZ_JBFTLU010000908.1:0-565 GCF_056396605.1 Pseudomonas sp. 05T35 | reverse complement strand
ATTCAAAATTGCCCGTGTCGCCGATGTCGACAGCAGCGGCATCAGCAACGTCGAGAGCAACAGCCAGATGATAAATACCAGGACACCCAAGCCCACCAGACGCGGCAACAGGGACCATGAAAAAAACCTTGAGCGTTCTTCTGCCATGTTTAATTCTCTCAATAAGCCATGAACACACACGGCTATATGTCAGCACTGCGCAGCCGTCATGCTCGATTAGAACGCAACCGCGAAACACATTAAGCAGGATCAACGAAAGCGGATCATCAACTCCCCGGACAGCAATAAAGCCCGCACGGTTTATTTAGATTCAGTGTGATGTGAGCAGGAATAAGTTCCCTGTCTTTTTGGAGTATTAGTTGCCATCATGACGCACATTAAAACGCCATTACTTTTAAAGCAGCACTGCCAAAGTTGTGAAAGTTACCGTGAATATTTTCCCGACAGTACAGGCAATTTGCTGTCACCCAACCCCGGCCGGTGCCGGAGCTGTCAGGGGGAGACACTAAGTTCCGCTCCCGTCGCTGTCAAGCATCGAACCATTCAATAAAATGGCGTCAATTAT
>NZ_JBFTLU010000907.1:0-566 GCF_056396605.1 Pseudomonas sp. 05T35 | reverse complement strand
GAAGAAACCGAGGATCGCCGAATACACGCCCATCAGCAGGGCATAGGTGTCGTGGGAAGCAATGCTGACGAAGAAGGTCGAGATGTGGTGCGCCAGGGTCTGGCCGTCGGTGCCTTTGCTTTGACTACGGTCATCAGCTATGGAACCGTACAGCGGGAATTGGATCATCACGCCCGTGGTGGTCGGCACCGCGCGGGCCACCG
Organism: Pseudomonas sp. 05T35; assembly: GCF_056396605.1. NCBI lineage: Bacteria > Pseudomonadati > Pseudomonadota > Gammaproteobacteria > Pseudomonadales > Pseudomonadaceae > Pseudomonas > Pseudomonas sp. 05T35. The sequence goes on along the minus strand of NZ_JBFTLU010000907.1, from coordinate 363 downwards.
CATCCAGGAAGCTGCGCGGGCGCCAGTGCAGCAGTGCGCCAAGCATCAGGAACAGGAAGTTGTAGGTGTTCAGGCCCGAGATGGCGCTGATCGCCGGTTTGGTCGAAAACTCGTGAAACAACCATCCGGCGGCCAACAGCACCAGCAAAATGGTCAGTATCGGGCTGTATTCCAGCCATTCGCCGGGGCGAGTGCGTGGCTGTGGTGCCGGTAGGCTGAAGCTTGGGTCGATGCCGCAGGCCTTGGCGTCACGGGCGGAGTTCGGGCCAGGGGCGGTGGCATAGGCAAGGCAATGATCAACGAAACCACGATCAGCGCCAGCAAGAGCACACCGGACTGCCAGAGGAAAATCGTTTGGGTGAA
>NZ_JBFTLU010000906.1:0-572 GCF_056396605.1 Pseudomonas sp. 05T35 | reverse complement strand
GTGCTGCACACCATGGGTGTGTCGACAATCATGGGCAGCATCGACAGCGTGCGCCTGCTGGGCACCAACGACGTGTACATGCCGATTACCCCGATGTTCCACGTGCATGCCTGGGGCTTGCCGTACGTGGCGACCATGCTTGGGCTCAAGCAGGTTTACCCCGGCCGCTACGACCCGGAATACCTGGTGGAGTTGTGGCGCAAGGAAAAGGTCAGCTTTTCCCATTGCGTGCCGACCATCCTGCAAATGGTCCTCAACGCCAAGTCCGCGCAAGGCACGGATTTCGGCGGCTGGAAAATCGTCATCGGCGGCAGCGCCCTGAACCGCGCGCTGTACGAAGCGGCCAAGGCCAAGGGCATTCAGTTGACTGCCGCCTATGGCATGTCGGAAACCGGCCCGCTGGTGTCCTGCGCTCACCTCAACGATGAACTGATGGCCGGCACCGAAGACGAACGCACCACGTATCGCATCAAGGCCGGCGTGCCGGGTCCCTTGGTGGAAGCGGCGATCATTGACGCTGATGGCAACTTCCTGCCGGCCGATGGCGAGTCCCAGGGCGAACTGGTGCTGCG
>NZ_JBFTLU010000905.1:0-574 GCF_056396605.1 Pseudomonas sp. 05T35 | reverse complement strand
ACAGTGCCCTCTCCCTCTGCGTTCCTGGAGCTGACGATGAAAATCAATCCCTACCTGATCTTCAACGGTGATTGCAAAGCAGCCTTCACGTTCTACGCGCAATGCCTGCAAGGCACACTTGAAATGATGATGACCTTCGGTGAGTCGCCGGCTCGCGATCAAATTCCGGCGAGTAGCCATGACCTGATCATGCATACCCGGCTGGTGGTCGGCGACCAGGTCCTCATGGGGTCCGACACCACACCTGAGCGGCCCTACCACGGCATCAACGGTTGCTTTGTTTCGCTGAATGTCACCAGCATCGCTGAAGCCGAGCGAATTTTTACCGCACTGGCAGACCAGGGCACCATTCAAATGCCGCTGGAGGCGACGTTCTGGGCCGCACGCTTCGGCATGCTGGTTGACCGTTTCGGGGTGCCATGGATGGTCAATTGCGAAACGGATCAGTGAGTGATTCCGTTCTGTCCGGTGCCTGTCAGTTAAGCGCAATCCATGTGGGAGCGAGCCTGCTCGCGATGACGGCATAMCATTCAACATCAATGTTGAATGRCCCACCGCTATCGCGAGCAGGCTC
>NZ_JBFTLU010000904.1:0-574 GCF_056396605.1 Pseudomonas sp. 05T35 | reverse complement strand
CCGTGAAGATCATCAACGTGACCAGCCCGACCCCCAGCCCGTACCCCGTCAAACAGGTGAACATGGCCATGAAGAGGATCATGTAGATCAGTTCGCGGCCCTTGGCGCCAATAGCCTTGAGGGCTGCGAACTTGTCGAGGTTTTCCAGAATGAAGGTGTAGAACGTCTGACCGGAGATGGATAACCCGACCAGGAAACTGATCACCGTCATCGTCAGTATGTTGGTGCCGACCCCGGTCTGATAGATATAGAAATCGGTAATCCGCTGGTTGAACTCTCCCCGGGTCAAGGCGACATAGCCCAACTGCGCAACCTGCTGCTTGATCCCGGCCTCTGCGGCCTTGTTCCTGGGTTCCAGCAGAATGTAAGACACCGTGAAGCGGGTGGTCGGGATGTATTCGATGGCGCGTCGGTAAGTGGTGTAGAGCGTCGGTATGCCAGTCAATCCGCTGGTCAGTACCTTGGCGATGGCGACGATGGTCCCACGGTGGTCATTGAGCTCGAAGGAGGTGCCAATCCGCGGATTCTCCAGTTTCGAAAATTCGGCATCGTGGACCATGATGAATGCGTTTTC
>NZ_JBFTLU010000903.1:0-575 GCF_056396605.1 Pseudomonas sp. 05T35 | reverse complement strand
CAAGTGACCTGCACGCCGCCCAATGCATCGACGACCTTGTTGAAGGTGGCTTTCACCGAATCCCCTAGCGGCGCGATAAAGGAAACAACTACCAGGGCCACCATCGCAACGATCAGCGCGTACTCAATCGCCGAAGCACCCTCGGTCCGGCTCATGAACAGCTGGAATCGAATGGACAGATACTGCACAAAATGAAGGAACATACGACTTCTCCTGCAAGATGTAGAACACTCTGAAGGTTCTAAGGACTGACACGGTGCATCTTCGATTGCGGGAACAGGTTGTCCAGGGTCTCCAGAAGGCGAACGTGATAGATCGGTTTGCGAAACAGGTCCAGCACCTGCAAGCGCAGCATGTCGCTGACGTCGTCCATGTCGGCATGGCCGGAGGTCACGATCACCGGCAAGTGCTGTCGGGATGTGTGTTCACGCAAACGGCGGATCAATGACATGCCACTCTCTTCGGGCATGCGCAGATCGGTGATAACCAACGCGATATCGGGGTGACGGGTCAGATGCTGCAACGCGAGTTTGACCGAAGTTGCGGTGAAGCAACAAAAGCCCTCGCCCTCCAGC
>NZ_JBFTLU010000902.1:0-580 GCF_056396605.1 Pseudomonas sp. 05T35 | reverse complement strand
GGTTTTTAGTTCGCAAGCATACAGTGAATGGGTGGACTTGCTTGAAGGCTCAAGGCTGATGGCGACTAACACTGGTTTTTATGATGGTGACTATGATTTCTATACTTTTAACTCTTCAGGAGATGCACTTTCAAAACTTATTGTTGATTGGGGGGGCGGGATAGATTTACAGTTGATAAAACTCCTTCAGGAGGGTCTGTTGCACTCAGTCGTAAAGCTATACACAGATCAACGTTAGAAATCCTGCTGCAGGATCCAACACGCCTCGTTTTAAAAAGATTGGTCCGGTTTGATGACCACTTTGGAGGAAATAAACCTCCAGATTATTTAACTCTTGATCACATTGCAGTTGACGTTGATGGGCCTTTTGCATATCAGCAAGTCATTATGCATCCCATGGATGTTATTAATCTTCCCAGCAGATTTGAACAGTTGCGTCCACTAAAACAGGCGGCTATTGATTCGGAAGTTCGCGAAAGCGATGAGTTAGCTCTGCGGATCTTTATCAATCAGGAAACTCATCAGCCCGACTCTTGGCCGGTTACCTGGCCATCAGGTCATAATTCAATTCCGCTGATCC
>NZ_JBFTLU010000901.1:0-580 GCF_056396605.1 Pseudomonas sp. 05T35 | reverse complement strand
CCTTTGCGCTGCGGGATCAGGATCGGCGTGATCTCGTCGGCAAAACGCCCGGCTGCGATAGCCGCCGTGGCTTTTTGCTGCGAAGCGGCGGCGAAGGCGTCCTGCTCCTCACGGGTCAGGTGGTACTTGTCCACCAGGTTCTCGGCGGTGATGCCCATGTGGTAGTCGTTGAACGCATCCCACAGGCCGTCGCTGATCATGCTGTCGACCATTTTCGCGTGGCCCATGCGCAGGCCAGTGCGAGCGGCCGGCAACACGTACGGCGCGAGGCTCATGTTTTCCATGCCGCCGGCGATGATCACCTCGGCATCGCCGCAACGAATCGCTTGCGCACCCAGGTGCAAGGCCTTGAGGCCAGAGCCGCAGACCTTGTTCAGGGTCATCGCCGGAACAGCGTGGGGCAGGCCGGCGAGGATCGACGCCTGACGTGCCGGGTTCTGGCCGGAGCCTGCGGTCAGCACCTGACCGAGGATCACTTCATCGACCTGATCCGCTACCAGACCGGTTTGTGCGAGCAATTGACGAATCACCGCGGCACCGAGTTCCGGTGCCGGGATGCTGGCCAGCGAACCCTGAAAAC
>NZ_JBFTLU010000900.1:0-582 GCF_056396605.1 Pseudomonas sp. 05T35 | reverse complement strand
GGTTACCACGGTGTGATTCATGACTGGGGTGAAGTCGTAACAAGGTAGCCGTAGGGGAACCTGCGGCTGGATCACCTCCTTAATCGACGACATCAGCTGCTGCATAAGCTCCCACACGAATTGCTTGATTCATTGAAGAAGACGATAAGAAGCAGCCCGAAATTGGGTCTGTAGCTCAGTTGGTTAGAGCGCACCCCTGATAAGGGTGAGGTCGGCAGTTCGAATCTGCCCAGACCCACCAATTTTGCTTGTGTGGGAAACGCCTGTAGAAATACGGGGCCATAGCTCAGCTGGGAGAGCGCCTGCCTTGCACGCAGGAGGTCAACGGTTCGATCCCGTTTGGCTCCACCACTACTGCTTCTGTTGTATGAAAGCTTAGAAATGAGCATTCCATCGCTGCGATGGTGAATGTTGATTTCTAGTCTTTGATTAGATCGTTCTTTAAAAATTTGGGTATGTGATAGAAAGATAGACTGAACGTTACTTTCACTGGTAACGGATCAGGCTAAGGTAAAATTTGTGAGTAATTGCGAATTTTCGGCGAATGTCGTCTTCACAGTATAACCAGATTGCTTGGGGTTA
>NZ_JBFTLU010000899.1:0-582 GCF_056396605.1 Pseudomonas sp. 05T35 | reverse complement strand
CTGTCACACCGCTATCGCGAGCAGGCTCGCTCCCACATTAGATCTTTGTTGTTTCGAACCGAGCGGGTTTACTTCGCGCCGTAGATGTCGAAGTCGAAGTACTTTTTGTTGATCTTCGCGTACGTGCCGTTGGCGAGAATGGTCGCCAGGGCTTTGTTCAGGTCTTCGCGCAGCTCAACGTCACTCTTGCGCACGCCGATGCCGTCACCGACGCCGAAGAAGTCCGGGTTGTCCAGGGTGCCGCCGGCAAACTGGTAGTCCTTGCCCACCGGTTTATTCAGAAACCCGTAGCTGGCCTGAATCGAGCCCTGCAACGACGCATCGAGGCGCCCAACCACCAGGTCAGCGTAGACCTGGTCCTGATTCTGATAAGAAAGAATCTCTACCCCCTGCTTGCCCCAGACGGCTTTCGCAAAAGCCTCCTGAGTCGAGCCCTGCTCCACGCCGATGCGTTTGCCTTTGAGCGACTCGACGGTCGGCTGCAGGTCCGATCCGCGCTTGATCACCAAGCGTGCCGGCGCGTTGGAGACCTTGTCGCTAAACGCAATCTGCTCCTGACGCTTGGGGGTGACGGTCATCGAT
>NZ_JBFTLU010000898.1:0-584 GCF_056396605.1 Pseudomonas sp. 05T35 | reverse complement strand
CCTCTGGCACTGACCATCTTCGTCTGGGTGTTCATGATGAACGCCATCGACCTGGTACCGGTCGACTGGATCCCGCAAYTGGCTGCGGCCATTTCCGGCAACCACGAGATTCCGTTCCGCGCCGTATCGACCACCGACCCGAACGCTACGCTGGCCATGGCCTTCTCGGTATTCGCGCTGATCATTTTCTACAGCATCAAAATCAAGGGCATCGGCGGCTTTATCGGCGAACTGACCCTGCACCCGTTCGGCAGCAAGAACATTTTTGTTCAGGCCCTGCTGATTCCGGTGAACTTCCTGCTGGAATTCGTGACGCTGATTGCCAAGCCGATTTCGCTGGCACTGCGTCTGTTCGGCAACATGTACGCTGGCGAGCTGGTGTTTATCCTGATCGCCGTGATGTTCGGCAGCGGCCTGCTCTGGCTTAGCGGTCTGGGCATTGTGCTGCAGTGGGCGTGGGCTGTGTTCCACATCCTGATCATCACCCTGCAGGCGTTTATCTTCATGATGCTGACCATCGTCTACCTGTCGATGGCGCACGAAGAGAACCATTAAGACCGGCTTCGGCTAGTCTGATGTCCCTC
>NZ_JBFTLU010000897.1:0-587 GCF_056396605.1 Pseudomonas sp. 05T35 | reverse complement strand
TACCGGCATACTGATTGGGATAGACTGCATGAAGAGTTGGCTCTTCCAAAGGAGAGTTGGGATGCTCGGGCGGGTAGTGACTTTGGATTGCTAGTTCCAGATAAGCAGCAATATTGGCTTACGACTCAGATGAACTTTTGGAAACTCTACGGTCGATAAATAAGAGAGGTGGGGAGAAGGGGGTGGATTTATTTGTGGCGAATTTATTTGCGGGGTGCCGGATATTGTCGTCGTAAATAAAATCGTCCCCTTTTTGGAATACAAGCGTTTGCTGAGGGGTGAAATGTGAATAAATTAATTTTTGAGTTTTCTCCTGTTGATAAGATTCGCAGAGTTATCCCTGCTGCGGGCGGTGAGTGGTTTTCGAATGTGGTTCTAAAAGTTAGAGCGGTGGCGGGCTGCGAGTGTGTTTTATTTGGTGTTAATTGGGACTCAAGGGTGTTAATTGAATGGTTGAGTGCTAATGCGGATGAAATTATCAATGAGCCATTTGTTTTTTTAAGTGATCGTTCTTTGGCAAGGACTATTGCAGATAAAATTGAGGAGGATTTGTCAGAGGTTGACGAGGATCTTTTGTACGAATACAG
>NZ_JBFTLU010000896.1:0-589 GCF_056396605.1 Pseudomonas sp. 05T35 | reverse complement strand
GTGCTACAGGAAGATCGTGCATGCAGGGTTTACGACTGCTGCGCCCGAGCGCGGACCGAGCCGAACGCAGCCTCGCAGGCTCGGCAGCTGCTACGGGAATTTGTACTGACGCGGATAGGGGTAACACCCGTGCGCTGTTCTGGGCAGGTAATACTCAAGGCTTTGCACCATTCGATGAACGGCCGCCCCTGTTTGCAACATTGAGGTACTGTCTTGGGCAGCCTGGAGCGTTGTTCGAAGGTGAGTCCCGGTCCCGAAACAGCCGCGTTATCCACTTAGTCGATGATTGCTATCCACTGGGTTGGCGTAGGCGTTCAGTGGTCTGGAAGTTGCTCGACTCAAGTCAGAGGCGCGCCGTCAGAGCGCGCGAGAAAAATATTGCCGTGGGTGCGCCGTGATGAGTAGCAAAGCCGATCCGCAGTTTCGCGATATTCGTATCGATCACTATGACCTTGAGGGGGCGCGGACCTGGATGTCAGGGATCTGCGGGCCGCACCGTCTCGAAACCGCGACGCCCGAACGGATCCGTTTTCATCACACCGCCAACGTCTTCAAGTCGATGGCCACGACCCTGGGCACTATCGAGTAC
>NZ_JBFTLU010000895.1:0-591 GCF_056396605.1 Pseudomonas sp. 05T35 | reverse complement strand
CACTTACACCGCGACGCTGACCAACCCGGCCGGCACCGCCATGAGCGTGACCCTGTCSAACGGCGCCGTCATCAACATCGAAGCCGGCAAGACTTCCGGTTCSGTGGTGGTCGACACCCCGGCGAATGACGTCTACAAAAACGGCAGCACCGTCAGCACTACCATCGAAAGCACCACCGGCGGCAACTTCGARCAGTTGACCCCGAGCACSACSCCGGCGGTCACCACCATCACCGATTCGATCGACAACACCGGGTTGAGCCTGACGGCGACCGGTTCGGTTACCGAAGGYGGYCAGATCACCTACAYCGCCACCTTGACCAATCCGGCGCAAACGCCGGTCACCGTGACCCTGTCCAACGGTTCGACCATCAYCATCGAAGCCGGCAAAACCASCGGCWCGGTGRWSGTCGACACCCCGGCCAACGACGTCTACAAAAACGGCAGYACSGTCAGCACCACCATTGAAAGCACCACCGGTGGCAATTTCGAGCAGCTGACCCCGAGCACSACSCCGGCGGTCACCACGATCACCGATTCGATCGACAACACCGGCCTGAGCCTGACGGCGACCGGTTCGGTTACCGAAGG
>NZ_JBFTLU010000894.1:0-591 GCF_056396605.1 Pseudomonas sp. 05T35 | reverse complement strand
ACCCTGTGGAACGTGCGCCTGGTTAAACAACACGGCCTGCGCTTTCAAATGGATGGGCGCAATCCCGGTTACGAACTGCAAGATCGAATGGCCGCGCTGAACTACAAGATCGGCTTTATTTCGCCACGCACGATATTCCGTTATCTGGACCATATTCAGAGCGGGACGGTGTCAGCGATGGGCGGTTACGCGAATAGCCACCGCAGGGCAAAGGTGTACAACCAATTGACCGGACAGCGAGCATTCAAGGCTGATGCATTGCAGACAAACGGCTATGTGGGATCGTTCAAGCAAGCGCGGTCTCCCGCTGTTGTTTGATGCCAGCTTCCAAAAGATCGTCCGAACGCGCCCCGAGCCTTCGGCAGCTCCTACGGATATCAACCGCCCACAATGAAGTGGCTCGCCTTCACCACTCAACAGGCCGAGCGTTAGCTCGCCTGCCGCTGTTGATCTTGATCCACCCGCCCCTTTCGGGAGGCCGAGTGGAGGTGTTCATCAGGGGGTGGGCGCGCAGCGCCGTACGGCGCAGCCGGACACATCGAGAGGAGGTCGTCGCGAAGCAGACCGTAGGCGATGCCCCCTGATGGACAC
>NZ_JBFTLU010000893.1:0-593 GCF_056396605.1 Pseudomonas sp. 05T35 | reverse complement strand
CTCCATAACCACCGCAGATACTGTTTTGAGCGCATTGAAAAAATCCTGGCTATCCTTCTATAAAAAAGAAATGATAACCCTTGGTGATTTCCCATTAGATTTTATCGAAAAATTTGTCGACTCAGAGCTTCAAGATCGGTTGAGACCGCTGTTTTTGGCTAGTGGGTTGGCGATCGAAAAAGACGAAAAGCTAATTTTTAACTATCACTCAAACTACTAGGCTAACGACTGCCATCGGTGAGCTACTGGTTCCGCACACAACTGTATGGGTTAGGTGCCGCACCAGCCCCTGTAGCTCCATCAGGGCGACAGCTTAGGCGCTGGCCTATGCCTTCGAGCAGGAAGTAAATAGCATCMGCTTTTGTAGATGCTCGACGTCCGCTCCTGGCCGATTTCTGTCTGTCACGACAGGCGGGAGTCGGCCAAGAGCGGAAAGTGCCCACTAGATCTGTCCTCTTTCTGTATATTCCATTAGTTATAGTTTTTTGCCTTAGATGCCAACGAAGCCACCAGCAGGCCTACTGATATCAAACCAAAGAATGACATGGCTGCCCCGATCATATTAAGTGCTTCACTGGCCTGATTTATTTCAA
>NZ_JBFTLU010000892.1:0-595 GCF_056396605.1 Pseudomonas sp. 05T35 | reverse complement strand
CCATAAAGCCAAGCAATAACGAGTAGTGGATAGGAAACATGAACTTTGGCTGGAACCGGATGGCTGCCAGACTTTCTGCCTAGCCGATGCTCACGGAGATGGGGCGCGCAGGCTTCTTCACGAAAAAGCCAAACTTATCTGGGAGGTTGAAGCTGAAAGTCACTTCGTAGCGATGACCAAATACTATTCGTATATGGACTGGGGCGAATACCAGACAGACTTTCCCGAACAAGATCAAATCCCCTACACGGAACCAGGATGGGGTGTTTAGCCGTAGCACCGTCCTCCTCTATCGGCTCTTGACGTCTATGGTCTCATTCGGATCGATAGCTGCCGGTCTACGCCGACAAAAATCAGCAAAATGAAGTCGCTGGCTGCTCGGTTTAGCGTAAGCAGCTAGCCAAATCACCTAGTGCCGACCACTGATTCAGCATCGACCTAGCTGAATGCTCACCAAAAAGGTTGATGAGCACTCTATGATTCAATAAATCCGAGTCTGATAATACCCTGGATATCAGGGTCCTAGACAGGGTAAATAATGGATAATTATGCAGCACGCTATGTGATATTTGCTTTGTCCCTCTTCGTGTTGTGC
>NZ_JBFTLU010000891.1:0-597 GCF_056396605.1 Pseudomonas sp. 05T35 | reverse complement strand
GTTGATCGCGTTTTCGACGTATCTGGGGATGGCGGTCGGGCCGGTGCAGAGCTTGCTCGGGTTGTACGTGGCGATTCAACGGATGACCGTCAGCCTCGGTCGAGTGATGGAGCTGCGCGGTGAACAACCGAGCGTCGTCACACCGGCCACGCCGCAGCCAATGCCGAGCTCTGGTGAGCTGTATTTTGAGGCGGTGCACTTCAACCATCCCGGGCGCCCGGCGACGTTACGCGGGATCGAAGCGCGGATTCCCTACGGTTTGAAAGTTGCCCTGAGCGGCGGCTCCGGGGTTGGCAAGTCGACGCTGATCGACCTGCTGCAGCGGCATCACGACCCGCAGTCCGGTCGGGTGCTGCTGGACGGGATCGACCTGCGCGAGCTGGCGCTGTTCGAGTTGCGTCGGCGGATCGCCGTGGTCAGCCAGGACATCGTACTGTTTCGCGGCAGCCTGGCGGATAACCTCGCCTATGCGGTGCCGGACGCCAGTCGTGAGGCAGTGGCCGAAGTGGCGCGGCTGGCGCAGCTCGACAGTCTGATCGCGTCCCTGCCCGAAGGCCTCGACAGTCCGTTGGGCGAGCGCGGTCAGCAGTTGTCCGG
>NZ_JBFTLU010000890.1:0-600 GCF_056396605.1 Pseudomonas sp. 05T35 | reverse complement strand
CTCGAATCCCTGCTATCCACCTTGCTCTTCCCGATGCGCAACGCCCTGCTGTATCGAGCGGCCACTCAAAGTGCAATGCGCGACCCACTGACCGGCACCGGCAATCGCATTGCCATGGATCAGACCCTGCAACGGGAAATCGACATGGCCCGGCGACACATGCAGCCGCTGTCGCTGTTGATGCTCGATATCGATCACTTCAAACAGATCAATGACAACTACGGTCACAGCGCCGGCGATGATGTGTTGAAGGCTGTTGCAACCTCGATCAAAAACCAGTTGCGCAACGTAGACATGGTCTTTCGCTTCGGCGGAGAAGAGTTTCTGATTCTGCTGTCCAACACCAGCCGCGAAGCCGCTGCGATGATAGGCGAACGCCTGCGCCATGCCGCACAAGCCGGGGAGTATTCGGCGGATGGGACGCTGATCGGCTTAACGGTCAGCCTCGGATGCTCGACGCTGCTGCCGGGTGAGTCCGCAGACAGCTTGTTGCGACGCGCCGACAGTGCGCTGTATGTGGCCAAGCGCGAGGGGCGTAACCGGTTGGCGATGGCCGGATGAATAGCCGGCAACCACACAAACCAAATGTGGGAGCGAGCC
>NZ_JBFTLU010000889.1:0-600 GCF_056396605.1 Pseudomonas sp. 05T35 | reverse complement strand
CGTCACCACTGTCCGCGGCTTCGGCTTGCAGTACCGCCAACAACTCGATGTTCTGTTCGGCGTGAGCGGCGATCACCACTTCACCAATGGAACTGCCATGGGTTGGGGAAAACAGTGCGGTGCCTGGCTCGGGCAGCTCGGTGGTGTCGAGTTGCAGGCGATACAACCGACGCTTGAGTTTGCCCAGGTACTGCATGCGCGCGACGATTTCCTGGCCGGTGTAACAACCTTTCTTGAAGCTCACGCCGCCCACCGCTTGCAGGTTGAGCATTTGCGGAATGAACAGTTCGCGGGTTTGCGGCATGACCTGGCCGATGCCGGCGCGGATCTGCCCGAGCAGCCACTGGTTCAGATTGCCTTCAGGCAGCAATGCGGCCAGCGTGTTGCGCAAGGTGTCGGCCTGAGTKGCCGCCGCCCAGAGTTCGACGCGATCGGATGACACACGAATGGCAATCAGGTCGCCCGCGCGAGCAACTGCGCCGTCTTCCCGGGGAAGCGCCAGGCCCAGGCCGGACAGGACGGCTTCTGCGTGCTGCAGGCCGAAGCGAATCCAGGCGGCGCTTTCGTCGGTCAACTTGGATTTGGAGAACACCGCGTACT
>NZ_JBFTLU010000888.1:0-601 GCF_056396605.1 Pseudomonas sp. 05T35 | reverse complement strand
GGTCCGGACAGGCGCCGAAATAATCAGGCCTTGTTCAGCGCTTGGGCCGCAGCCAATACCGCGTCAACATGCCCTGGCACTTTCACACCACGCCACTCTTGACGCAGTACACCATTCTTGTCGATCAGAAAGGTGCTGCGATCAACGCCCATGTATTCCTTGCCGTAGAGCTTTTTCAGCTTGATCACGTCGAACAGCTGACAGATGGCTTCATCCTTGTCGCTGATCAACTCGAACGGGAACTCCTGTTTGCACTTGAAGTTCTCGTGGGATTTCAGGCTGTCACGCGACACGCCGAACACTTCGGTGTTGGCCGCGCTGAACTGCGCATACTGGTCGCGAAAGCCCTGACCTTCGGTGGTGCAACCCGGCGTGCTGTCCTTGGGGTAGAAGTAGATCACCACTTGCTTGCCCTTGAGGGCCGCGAGGCTGACGGTCTGCCCGCTGGTGGCAGGCGCTTCGAAGTCGGCGACAGGTTGGTCGATGGCAACGGCCATGGGAGCTTCCTTACATTGGGTTCTGTGGGCGCCACGGTTCGATCAGCGCGTCCAGGTTCAGCGCATCGGCGAAATCCAGGAACTGATCGCGCAGCCAACTGATC
>NZ_JBFTLU010000887.1:0-601 GCF_056396605.1 Pseudomonas sp. 05T35 | reverse complement strand
GCGGATCACTTCGTAATCGCTGTCCGCTGACAGGATCAGCAAGTTCGCCGGACGTCCCGGCTCCAGCCCATAGCGATCACCGAGGGCCATGGCCTTGGCGCTGTTGTCGGTCACCAGGTCCAGCGCGGTTTGCAGGTTGCGGTAACCGAGCATGTGGCAGATGTGCAGGCCGGCTTCGAGCACCCGCAGGATGTTGCCGTTGCCCAGCGGATACCACGGATCGACGATCGAGTCCTGGCCGAAACACACATTCATCCCGGCTTCCAGCAACTCGTTGACCCGGGTGACACCTCGGCGTTTCGGGAAATTGTCGAAGCGCCCCTGCAGGTGAATGCTTTCGGTCGGGCAGGAAACAAAACTGATCCCCGAATGCCCGAGCAGGCGAAAGAGCTTGGCGCAGTAGGCGTTGTCGTAGGAGCCCATGGCCGTGGTGTGGCTGGCGGTCACCCGTGAACCCATGTCGCGGCTGCGGGCTTCTTCGGCCAGCACTTCAAGAAAGCGCGAATGCGGGTCGTCGGTTTCGTCGCAATGCACATCCACCAGGCAGCCGGTGCGCTCGGCCAGGTCCATCAGGAACTTCACCGAGCTGACGCCCTGATCG
>NZ_JBFTLU010000886.1:0-602 GCF_056396605.1 Pseudomonas sp. 05T35 | reverse complement strand
CCCAGGGCCCGAGCATCACTTCCTGATCAATCGCTACGGGGTGATCTTTGATCGCATGCGCGCCTCGGATCTGGTGCGCATCGATCAGCAGGGCCGAATTGTCGATCCGGCGTACGCGGATCATCGAGTCAACACGGCGGGCTTCGTGATCCATTCTGCGATCCACATGGCCCGCCCCGATCTGAACTGCGTGATCCATACCCACACGGCGGCGGGCATGGCGGTGGCTGCACAGAAACGAGGCCTGCTACCGATCACTCAACACGCGCTGAAGTTCTACGGCAAGCTGGCTTATCACACCTATGAAGGTATCGCTTTGTCGCTGGATGAGCGCGAGCGGTTGATTGCCGATCTGGGACCGCACAAGGCGATGATCCTGCGCAATCACGGACTGTTGGTGGGCGGCGCCAGTGTGGCTCACTCGTTCCAGGAAATTTACTTTCTGGAGCGTGCCTGCCAGGCGCAGGTACAGGCGTTGGCGGGCGGGTGTGAGCTGAATTTTCCGTCGCCGGAGGTCTGTGTTCACACGGCTGAACAATTCGAACAGGACGATGCCGAAAACATCATCGAGCTGGCCTGGTCGGCGGCATTGACCCTGATCG
>NZ_JBFTLU010000885.1:0-603 GCF_056396605.1 Pseudomonas sp. 05T35 | reverse complement strand
CGGCCAACGCGTGCGCAAAGTTCGCAGCCACCAGACCAACGCCCGCACGCTGATCAGCGAGGTGCGTTATCTGCCCGGCGTGGAAATCCGCACCCACAGTGGCACCGGTGAAGTCCTGCATGTCATCAGCGCCAGCGCCGGCAGCAACAGTGTGCAAGTGCTGCATTGGGTCGCCAGACAACCCGATGACATTGCGCAGGATCAGGTGCGTTACAGCCTGGGCGATCACCTGAAATCCAGCACACTGGAACTCGACCAACAGGCCAGGCTGATCAGCCAGGAATGGTATTACCCGTTCGGCGACACCGCTTATTGGGCGGGTCGGAACACGACCGAGGCTAAGTACAAAACCGTGCGCTATTCCGGCAAGGAGCGCGATGCGACGGGGCTTGATTACTATGGTTTCAGGTATTACGCGCCGTGGTTGCGGCGGTGGATCAATCCAGATCCGGCGGGGTATGTGGATGGGATGAATTTGTTTTCAATGGTTAAAAATAGTCCCATGACATACCTGGACAAGCAGGGAGATATCAGATCAGATTTCAACCCAGAGCAATATCTAGCAGAGTTCAAAGCAATTATTACCGAGCACCGTCCATCAGC
>NZ_JBFTLU010000884.1:0-604 GCF_056396605.1 Pseudomonas sp. 05T35 | reverse complement strand
GTGTAGCTGAGCGTGACACTGGCCGTGGCGCCTTGCGCCAGGTGATCAAAATCRCTTCCCGGATTGAACTGCAACTGGTTGCCRACCACGCTGGCACYGCCCTGGTTTGCCGGTGCRCTGGCGCTGACCAAGGTGAATGCATGGCCGTCGTCGACATCAGTGTCATTGGCCAGCACGTCRATSGTCAGGGTCTGGTTTTCCGTGCTGGCGGCCGTATCGGCCACCGCCACCGGCGCGTCGTTGGTGCCGGTAATGGTCACGTCCACCGTRGARCTCGAGAGTGCCCCGTGTTCGTCCTGCATCTGGTAACTGAGTGTCACGTGTTCGACCACCCCTTGCGCCAGGTGGTCGAAGTCAGTTCCGGGGGTGAACAGCAGCTGGTTGCCAACCACGCTGGCCGTGCCCTTGTTTGCCGGTGCACTGACCGAGTTCAGTGTGAACAGGTGACCGTCGTCGACATCGGTGTCGTTGSCCAGCACGTTGATGCTCAGGGTCTGGTTCTCCGTGCCGGCGGCCGTATCGGCCACCGCCACCGGCGCGTCGTTGGTGCCGGTCATGGTCACRTCCACCGTGGATCTTGAGCACATCCACCGTGGAGCTTGAG
>NZ_JBFTLU010000883.1:0-608 GCF_056396605.1 Pseudomonas sp. 05T35 | reverse complement strand
CCGTATGGGTCAGCAGATGATGGGAAAAGAACCCCGAACCCGCACCTACGTCAAGAATCCTGTCGACCCGCGCATTGCCCAGCAAACGAGTCGTCGCCGCCGCTTTTGAGCGGTAGTACCAATGCTGCTCGATGCTTGAACCGAGGATGTCGGTTTCCTTGAGATCCATGGTCAGTCCTTGGCATTATGGACGCGACGCACCAGAAAAACCGGGCGGCGTTTTGATTCGATGTAGGTTCTGCCCAGGTACTCACCCAGCACCCCGATACCGATCAATTGCAGCCCCCCCAGAAAGGTGACGGCAACCATCAGCGAGGCGTAGCCCGGGACATCGATCCCGGTCAACAACGTCCGCAGCACAATGAAAGTGGCAAATGAAAAAGAAACCACCGACACCAACAGCCCCAGATACGTCCATACCTTGAGCGGGTCGGTGCTGAAACTGGTGATGCCTTCCAGCGCGAAATTCCACAAGCGCCAGCCATTGAATTTGCTTTCCCCCGCCACCCGCTCCGGACGCTCGTAATCGACATGGGTCGTCCGAAACCCGACCCAGGCGAACAAGCCCTTCATGAAACGCCGTGACTCCGGCAAGGTCTGCAAGGCAT
>NZ_JBFTLU010000882.1:0-608 GCF_056396605.1 Pseudomonas sp. 05T35 | reverse complement strand
CGTCATAGCCGTAGCTCGATACGCCGAAGGAAATCAGCCGGTCGGCGCCTTCGCCACGCATCTGGCGCTCTACGAACGGCTCGATCATGCCGTGCTCTTGCGCCATGCGGCGAATCCACTTGTCCGATTTGATGCTCATGGCGGGGGTGTCCTGAATAGCGAGGTGGAAAAATTCTGTCCGGCATCTTACCGGGGCGCGCCGCCGGTTCAAAGTCCGGGGCACAATTCTCGCCGATCCCCCACGATTTCCGGGCCTTCGCGGCAATACGGCGCACCGTCAGTCATGAAAACAGAGAAACCTTCGCAAAGACCATTGGCACGTTCAGGAAAAAGGGTTAAGGTGGCGCCACTGTGCTGCTTGTGTCACTGAGAATCTCTACACGATATGTTGAATTTCGATCCAACCATCTACAAGAATTTTTCCTGCTCTTTGCACTCAGTCTCGGCCAGGGTTCTTCCTGAGTCGCAGTTATCTTTGTTCAAGGAGTTACACCATGTCTAATCGCCAAACCGGTACCGTTAAGTGGTTCAACGATGAAAAAGGCTTCGGCTTCATCACCCCACAATCCGGTGACGACCTGTTCGTTCACTTCAAAGCTATCCAATCC
>NZ_JBFTLU010000881.1:0-609 GCF_056396605.1 Pseudomonas sp. 05T35 | reverse complement strand
GCTGAAGGTCTTGCATGATCAGGCTTTCGGTCAGCTCCAGCTCAAGGTACATCGGGTCCAGTCCGGTTTCTTTCAAGGCATGCCTCACCCGGTCGATCAGGTCCCTTTCGATGAACTGGCGTGCTGAAATATTCACCGACATGGTGATCGGCGGCCAGCCCGCATCCTGCCAGTCCTTGTTCTGTCTGCACGCGGTATGAATCACCCAGTCGCCGATGGGGACGATCAACCCGGTATCTTCGGCCTGCGGAATGAATTTGATTGGAGACACCATGCCGAGCTCGGGGTGCTGCCAGCGGATCAGTGCCTCTACGCCGATAATCTGACCTGACTGCAAATCCACCTGAGGCTGGTACAGCAGCAGGAACTCGTCATGGTTGAGTGCGTTGCGAAGCCCGTCTTGCATGGCGAGCTTGCCCTGAACCTTGTTATTCATCTCGCTCGTATAGAACTGGTAACTGTTGCGACCCAACTCCTTGGCCCGATACATGGCGGCGTCCGCGTTGCTGAGCAAAGTCTCGGTATCGCTGCCGTCGGCAGGGTAGGTGGCCAACCCCATGCTGCAGGTGACGTGGAGCGTATGTCCGCTGAGCTGAATTGGCCGCAGGA
>NZ_JBFTLU010000880.1:0-612 GCF_056396605.1 Pseudomonas sp. 05T35 | reverse complement strand
CTACAAGCCAGAGCGATACGGTTGTACTGATGACGACAAGAATGTCGCTGATCTGGTTGAGGGTGTAACCCTTGTGACTGAGCAAAATGGCATGAGCGTGACTGGGCAAAGTAAGCTTCTCACCTTGCCTGTAGGCGTCCATCAAGGCTTGCAGCTCAGAATCGCAAAGGAGTGGCACGAACTTCATGAACAGAATTCTAAGCATCATAGAGGCGGAGCGTCCATTATGAACGGAAGCTTTCGGCCAGGTACCTAATTGGGAGTTGATATGGGCTAGTGAATGCAACTGTCATCGGTTACCTTCAGGCGGTAGCATAGTTKGGCGTATGCCATGGGAAGGGTAGGCGTCACCAACATGATAGTATAATTTGCCTGCTTGGACATGGCGTTCTTGTTTGCGGTTAAATGCGATGTTTGGTGCCTGGTTAGAAAATAATATTGCATTGGCGTTGTCTTAAGATCAATGTGGTTCTCTAAGAAGAGTGTAGTAATGTATAATGCTTCTGATGTGTTGTTGGATGGGGGGGGCAGGAAACTTGTAGTTCCTGTAATTGCGGCAACATTGTCTATTCCTGTCGTTATGTTTTCGTTGATGGGGTATGACATAAATCC
>NZ_JBFTLU010000879.1:0-614 GCF_056396605.1 Pseudomonas sp. 05T35 | reverse complement strand
TTACTACAAAACACCGACTGTTTCTTGCTGTCTGGTGCTCCTGCCACTGTGGTACAACCCGTTTTTGCTACAGACTTTATCTTATCAATATGACGGGCCAGCCACGGCGTTGAGCGTGGTGGCGGTGATGTATGGGGTGGCATTTCAACATAAAGCTGGCGTCGTTCAGGTACTGGTGCCTGGCGCATTGATTGCGGTGGGGCTCAGCTTGTATCAACTGAGTATCAATGTGTTTTTGGGGCTGTGCTGCATCGAGTTCGTGAGGGGGCTTGATAATAAGCAGTCCCTTGCCTGTTTATTATCAATGGCAGGGGTGAAAACGCTGCAGTTGGTTGCAGGCTTGATCATTTATTTCTTGCTGGCTTATCCATTCATGACCCATGAGCGCCTGGAGATGATTCCGTTCAATGCGAGCGGGCTGTTGCTGATCCTGAACAATGCAGGCGTATTGGTTGGGAAAATCGGATTGCTGTTTCAGGGAGGGAATCGTTGGTTGGCGTGGCTGGTGGTGGTGTGTGCGGTCGTTGGGGGAGGGCTGGTTGGGCGAAATATCATCCAGGGGAAAGAGACGTCATTAAATAAGATGCTTCTGTTTTTTTTGTATGTGCTTATGG
>NZ_JBFTLU010000878.1:0-615 GCF_056396605.1 Pseudomonas sp. 05T35 | reverse complement strand
GTGCTGCGGGTGGCAGCGATGACCTGTTCAATCCATTGCAGGTTTACAGTGCACAGGCGTCGACCCGCGTCGCCAGCCCCACGGCCGACGACGCCTTCATCACCGTCAAGGATCCCGTCGCGCTGCAACGCGAACTCGATACTGCCCGCGCCCAGGGCCAGTGGGTGTTGCTGGACTACTACGCCGACTGGTGCGTGTCGTGCAAGATCATGGAGAAACAGGTGTTCGGTAAACCCCAGGTACTGGACGCGTTGAAAGAAGTCCGCTTGCTGCGCCTGGACGTGACCGCCGACAATGCCGCCAGCCGTGAACTGCTCGGCCGTTATAAAGTGCCGGGGCCACCAAGCCTGTTGTGGATCGGCACCGACGGCATCGAGCGCCGCAGCCAGCGCATCACCGGAGAGGTGGATGCCGCCGGTTTCCTCCAACGCTGGAACATCACCCGGGACGCTCGTTGATGCTGACCTTTACCCTCGGCACCTTTGCCATTGCGCTCAACCACCTGCTGCTGATCAGTGCCCTGGCACTGRCAACCTTTGTTGGCTGGCGGGTGGCCAAGCGCGGTGGCGAGAATCCCGAGTCGGTGCTGTTCAGCCTGTTCCTGCTGGGCTTGCT
>NZ_JBFTLU010000877.1:0-617 GCF_056396605.1 Pseudomonas sp. 05T35 | reverse complement strand
GTCGAGGCGATTGCTGTTGAACAGTTCGGCGAGCAAGCGCTGAACCAGTTGTGGATCGCCGCCGGTGAGTAACTGCAAGCCGTCCAGGTGAAAGGCTTGATCCTCGATGATCGGCTTGAGTGCTTCCAGTCGTTGGCCCAACGTGGTCAGGCTGATGGGTTTGAACAGGCAATCGTTCATGCCAGCCTGTCGGCATCGGTGTTTTTCCTCCGGTTGAGCATTGGCGGTGAAGCCAAGCACCGTGCAGGGCGGGCGCTGCTCATCGTGTTCGATCTGGCGGATGGCACGGGTGAGCTCGTAGCCGTTCATCAGCGGCATATTGCAGTCTGCAATCACCAGGTCGAAATGGCCCGCTTTCCATGCCTGGAAACCTGCCTCACCGTTGTTGGCCGTGACGGATCGATGCCCCAGAAAACCGAGTTGCTGGCACATGAGCAATCGATTCGCGGGGTGGTCGTCGACCACCAGCACGTCCAGGGTGACCGAGGCGTTCGCGATGACCGGTTGCGGGGTGTCCAGCACCACGGCGTCTGGCAGCGCGGCCATCGGTAATGAAATCCGGACCTGAGTGCCGACCCCAGGCGTACTGCTCAGTTGCACGCAGCCACCCATCATTT
>NZ_JBFTLU010000876.1:0-623 GCF_056396605.1 Pseudomonas sp. 05T35 | reverse complement strand
CCCACTCTCCACGGCAGTTGCCTATGCAAGGCCATCGCCTATGAACTCGACAGCCTCGACATGCCGATCAGCCACTGTCATTGCCACACCTGTCGCAAAGCGCATGCGGCGGCGTTCGCATCTACGGCCGGGGTCATGCGTGAGCATTTTCGTTGGGTCAAAGGTTTGGATAAGTTGTCATCTTTCGAGTCATCACCCGGCAAGCTGCGGCACTTCTGCTCGCAGTGCGGCTCGCACCTGGTGGCCGAGCGTTTGGCTCAGCCGCATGTGATCGTGCGGGTGGCGACGCTCGATGATGATCCGCAAATGTCGCCGCAGGCGCACATCTGGACCTCTCACGATGTGCCATGGCTGGCTTATGAAGGAATGACCGAGTCTGCCGAATAACCACCGCCACGGGTTGCACAAGTGCGGCGACTGCACTTCAATCAGCCGTTTAACTCCTCGAAGACCCACGCGAGCTTTCCATGCCTCCACGCTTTTTACTGGCACTTGCGCCGCTGCTGCTGGCGCCCTTCGCCCACGCCGACGACTGCGCTAACGCCGCCGACCAACGCACAATGAGCGAGTGTGCCGCCAAGGATTACAAGAAGGCCGACACTCAACTCAACGCCCTCTACAAG
>NZ_JBFTLU010000875.1:0-625 GCF_056396605.1 Pseudomonas sp. 05T35 | reverse complement strand
ATCCGCGAGTGCGTGCGTGGCTGTTTCAGATCATCACGATTGTCGCGGTGATCTCGATGGGTTGGTACCTGTTCAACAACACTCAAACCAACCTGCAACACCGGGGCATTACCTCCGGTTTCAGCTTTCTGGAGCGCAGCGCCGGGTTCGGCATCGCGCAACACCTGATCGACTACACCGAATCGGACAGCTATGCCCGGGTGTTTGTCATCGGCTTGCTCAACACCTTGCTGGTGACCTTTATCGGCGTGATCCTGGCGACGATTCTCGGGTTCATCGTTGGCGTAGCGCGGCTGTCGAAGAACTGGATCATCAATAAGCTGGCGACGGTTTATGTTGAGACTTTCCGCAACATTCCGCCGCTGCTGCAAATCCTGTTCTGGTATTTCGCGGTGTTCCTGACGATGCCAGGGCCGCGCAACAGCCATAACTTCGCCGATACCTTCTTTGTCAGCAGCCGTGGCCTGAACATGCCAGCCGCACAGATGGCGGGTGGGTTCTGGGCGTTTGTGATCAGCATCGTGGTGGCAATCGTCGCTATCGTGCTGATGTGCCGTTGGGCCAACAAGCGTTTCGAGGCGACCGGCGAGCCGTTCCACAAGTTCTGGGTCGGCCTGGCGATGTT
>NZ_JBFTLU010000874.1:0-627 GCF_056396605.1 Pseudomonas sp. 05T35 | reverse complement strand
CGCCTACGGCGGAGGGGTCATGAAGGACTACGAGCAGGCGGTTTTCTGGTTCCGCAAGGCCGCTGAGCAAGGTAATGCCGCTGCCCAGGGCGACCTCGGCGTCCGCTACGAGACCGGCCAAGGGGTTGTGAAGGACTACGAGCAGGCGGTTTCCTGGTACCGCAAGGCCGCAGAACAAGGTTATGCCGCTGCCCAGGACAACCTCGGAGCTTGTTATGCCTCCGGACAGGGAGTCCCGCAGGACTACCAGCAGGCGGTTTTCTGGTTCCGCAAGGCTGCCGAACAGGGTGATGCCACCGGCCAGTTCAACCTCGGAGCCTGCTATGCCACCGGTCGAGGGGTTGCGCAGGATGATCAGCAGGCAACTTTCTGGTTCCACAAGGCCGCTGAGCAGGGTGATGCAGCCGCCCAGAACAACCTCGGAGTCCGCTACTCCCAGGGTAACGGAGTGGCTCAGGATAATAGCCAAGCGTATGTTTGGCTTTCTGTTGCTGCTGCCAATGGCCAGTCAAAAGCCGCAGATTATCGAAGTCATGTAGCTAAAAAACTATCCAAATCCCAACTGGCGGCAGCGCAAAAAATAGCGGGGCAGTATTGTGAGAAATACCAATCACGTCGCTGATTTCT
>NZ_JBFTLU010000873.1:0-628 GCF_056396605.1 Pseudomonas sp. 05T35 | reverse complement strand
ATCGCGAGCAGGCTCGCTCCCACAGGGTCTGGTATCAATAGGGTCCAGGGTCAATGCCGGCGCTTGAGGGTGTCCGACGGCAATTCGCCGAACTGCTTGCGGTAACTTTCGGAGAATCGCCCCAAGTGCAAAAAGCCGTAATCCATGGCCAGTTCGGTCACGTTGCGCACCGTGCAGGTCGGGTCACTGAGACAGGCGTTGACCCGCTCGAGCTTCTTCTGCCGGATGTAGTTTTTCGGGGTGGTCGCCGCATTGCGCTCGAACAAGCCATACAGCGAACGCAGGCTCATCTGGGCCTGACGCGCCAGTTCTTCGCTGCAGATGTCCTGCTTGAGGTTGCGTTCGATGTAGTCGGCGATCAACTCGAAGTTCGCTGACTGCGAACCGAGACCGAGGCGCCTGACATTGGTTTTCATCAAGCTGAGCATCTTGCTCACGACAATGTGCGCGTAATGCTCCTGAACACGCGGCATGCGCTCGGTCGCTTCAGCCTCCTGGCAAACCATGCCCAGCAGATTGACGAAGCCTTCAAGCTCCTCCAGTTGGTAGCGGTTCTCGAGAAACCGCACGCCCTGCCCCGGGTGCAACCAGCGTTGCTCCTGGCACACCGACTCCAGCAGGCTGGCGG
>NZ_JBFTLU010000872.1:0-629 GCF_056396605.1 Pseudomonas sp. 05T35 | reverse complement strand
GTCATATTCCATGCCCTTATTAAAGTTTCTATTTTTATTATATGAAGGCTGGAATTGCGTGATAATCCGTTCAAACATCAAAGGACTGTTGCGCTGTGAGCATAAATCTACCGCTGCCGTTGCTGGGTGAAATGGCGATTTTCGTCAAGGTTGTCGAGACGGGTAGCTTCTCGGAAGCTGCTCGACAGCTGGGCTCGTCGCCTTCGGCGGTGAGTCGCAGCATCTCGCGCCTGGAGAAGGCGCTGGCCACGCGGTTGTTGCAGCGGACCACGCGCAAGTTGCGTTTGAGCGATGGTGGCGAAGAGGTGTTCAAGCGCTGTCAGGAAATGGTCAGCGCCGCTCGGTCAGTGATGGAGATCAGTGGTCAGTTCACCCATGAAGCTGAAGGGCTGGTGCGGGTCAGCGTACCGAAGGCGGTGGGGCGATTCGTGATCCATCCGCATATGCCGGAGTTTCTGCGTCGTTATCCCAAAGTCGATGTAGAACTGCTGCTTGAGGACCGTGAGGTCGATTTGATCGACGATCATGTCGACCTGGCGATTCGCATTACTGATCGCCCACCAGCCGGCCTGGTCGGCCGGCAGTTATTGACCATCGATCATTTACTCTGCGCGACCCCGCAATACCTG
>NZ_JBFTLU010000871.1:0-632 GCF_056396605.1 Pseudomonas sp. 05T35 | reverse complement strand
CCTGCCAGCAGCAATACAAAAAGCATATCCAGCATCAATACAAAGAATAGATATTTGATAATAATCAATACGTTATTAGTGTCATAACATCACTTCACCACCTACACCACATCAAAATGATCACGTCGATGAGTGATATTTTCAGCCAAGATTGGCTACCCCTTTGTAATCATCGACTATCCTTGAAAGTGTACAAGCCGATGCACCAAAACAATAAGTAAGCTTTGGGGGCTTCAGAATGAAAAGCAAAAGCAAAGTCACCACCAAACCGAACTGGAACGCTGATGGTATTGCGTTTTCAATATTCGAGCCTGGCAGTCTCAGCTATGAACATCTGATCCAGGAGCGCGTAACGCGTGGCTCCCAGCACCAACCAGCCACTCGTATCTACGACGCATTGGCTTTAGGTTACAACCAGATCAAGAAGGGGGAGCTGATGCTGTTGGAGTTACCGAACCGACCGACCATCAGCAACCTGCGCAAGACCCTTGAGGGGCGCGGGCTGGAAGAGCACGACTATCGCTTGTTCAAATCAAACTGCGACGAACACGGCCAGCTCGCCCCGAAAGACAGTCGGCCACTGGTCTTGCACCGTCTCAGTGAAAAAGTTATGCAGACGGTGCAGCCTTACT
>NZ_JBFTLU010000870.1:0-632 GCF_056396605.1 Pseudomonas sp. 05T35 | reverse complement strand
GCCCTGGACGGTTTCGCTGCCGAACTGGCTGCTGCGCCGTTGCTCAACACGGCAGGCGCACAGGCGTGGCTGGCGATTGAAGACCCGGCCAACCCTTGGCCAGCACTGGCGGAAGGCAAACCCAGCGCCGGACCGTTTTATCTGGTGTGGACCAACCCTCAGGCCGGCCATATCAGCCCTGAGCAATGGCCATTCCAGGTCGCCAGCATCAAACGCCTGGCGGCGGTCGGCGTACGCTTCCCTGCCCTGCTTCCAGACCCGGCACTCGGCGCCAATGACCCGGTGAATCTGGGCTATGCGTTGTTCCAGAAAAACTGCCTGGCGTGTCACCGTCTGAATGGCGCAGGGGACGCGCAGTTTGGTCCGGACCTGAACATTCCTTTCAGCCCTACCGAGTACTTTGGCGCTGAATTCCTCAAGCGCTATATCCGCGATCCGCAAAGCTTGCGCCAATGGCCACAGGCAAAAATGCCGGGGTTCTCGACACAGGTATTGTCGGATGAGGAACTGACGTTGCTGGTGGGGTATTTGAAGCATATGGCGGGGCGTAAGCAGCAGCCCTGATAGCTTGAGAGGTGTGGCGCCTGAGCGGGCCCCATCGCGAGCAGGCTCGCTCCCACATTGGATCTGCG
>NZ_JBFTLU010000869.1:0-633 GCF_056396605.1 Pseudomonas sp. 05T35 | reverse complement strand
CAATGGCAGCGAGACTTCGACGCTGGAGCCTTCGATCTTGGTCGCCCAACCCGCCATATARCGCAGGAAGTCGATGGACAACTGCACGTCCATGACCTGCGCCACCGCCGCGCTTTTGCCGTTGTTCAGACATTCCAGCTGCGCGAGCAGTTCAGCGTCGCGTTCCATCAGATCCGCGAGTTTCCACAACAGGTTTTGCCGCTCCCGAGGTCGGGTGCGGGTCCAGGCCGAATCATCGAACGCGTGACGCGCAGCAAGCACCGCGCGATCAACGTCGTCCGGCGTAGCCTTCGGGACAACGCACAGCACTTCGCCGGTTGCCGGGTTGTGCAAGGGCATGGTCTGGCCGTCGGCGGCCTCGACCCACTCGGCGCCGATCAGCATGCGCGGGGCGCGTTGGATGAACGCCGAAACGGCAGGAAGCAGATAAGGGAGTGGCATGGTAAGACCTCGTCTTGTTCGTGTGACGAGGCCTTTCGCAACGGTTGTGCCAGTTTGCCGGAGGGCTTTATTCAGCGGGGTTCAGGGCCAAAAGCCGCAGAGAGGAACACACCGTGCTGTTGCAAACTGAGACACGGATGAGACAGCTATAACCCTTGACGGCTCAACATGCGATCAATCACCGCCCACAGC
>NZ_JBFTLU010000868.1:0-635 GCF_056396605.1 Pseudomonas sp. 05T35 | reverse complement strand
GGCAAGGTCGTGCTCTACCAACTGAGCTATTCCCGCAATGGCGTCCCCTAGGGGACTCGAACCCCTGTTACCGCCGTGAAAGGGCGGTGTCCTAGGCCACTAGACGAAGGGGACACGCTACCCGGAACACATGGTGTGTGTTTCGGTGTCCAGACCCGCATCCGAAGACTTGGTTCTGGTTTCACTCAGCCCTGCCCGAAAGCAAAGCCGTTTAAAATTGGAGCGGGAAACGAGACTCGAACTCGCGACCCCGACCTTGGCAAGGTCGTGCTCTACCAACTGAGCTATTCCCGCAWTGGCGTCCCCTAGGGGACTCGAACCCCTGTTACCGCCGTGAAAGGGCGGTGTCCTAGGCCACTAGACGAAGGGGACACACGTACAACATTCACTCCCTACCGCGTTTCGCTGTGTGCTTTCCGCTGTAAGTGGCGCGCATTCTATGGATGGATTGAGGGGTCGTCAACCCCCAACTATAAATTTATTTAAATCAATGACTTCGCCCCCCTTTAAGGGGCAATTCCGGGTTTTCGTCCGACCGGGGTTTGACGCCTATATTCTGTCACTCGCCAAGGCGCTATAGTCCCCTCCAGCAGATGATGGCAATGTGCACCCATCCACACATTACCTATATAGGC
>NZ_JBFTLU010000867.1:0-636 GCF_056396605.1 Pseudomonas sp. 05T35 | reverse complement strand
GTTAGGAAAAGCCCATTCCATCCTGGAATAGGCCCAATCAATATAGCTTACAAAAAAAACCTGTCTCAAAATCTTAAAGCGAGCTGTTTTTCCAGAATCGTTTTTTCCAAAAAACTCATATCTTACAACTTCATTGGCGGGGAATTCTTTAAAAATTGAGACTCCCACGTCGTGTTCGATATACGTTGCATTTTCTCCGTAGGATTTTATGAATCTGGATGGGCCGTGAAACAACAAATCTGCTTCAGTCAATCCAACCTGTTCAGAAAGCCATAAGGAAAAATAAGGTAAACTATCAAACAAGAATGCGACAATCCTAGGGAAGTCATGCTGTCGCCTCCAATTATTAAAGTCTTCATCCTTCCAGAACAACCAGTCACTTGGCGCAAGCTCAATATTTTCTGTGTACTGCTTACTACTTGCTAACATATTATCTTTCCTTGTGGATCGAAGAAGACACGCTCGTACATTAATTTAAGCCAATAAACTTTTAATCAGAAGTTGTAGGATGTCTACTTACTATATCAACGCCATCATTTTGGCATGACAGCCGCGCTCATAACCTTGTCTATTTTCTCCAGCCTTCTCACTGAGATCAGCAAGGATCGTTGACCGGCCGAATTGGGCACGTTGCAC
>NZ_JBFTLU010000866.1:0-639 GCF_056396605.1 Pseudomonas sp. 05T35 | reverse complement strand
ATCCTGAACTGCGCAAGATCCTTCGCGAGCAACTCGAACAGGTTCAGCAGCGACTCAATCGCGAATTGAATCGCGCGCGTCTGGCCGGCGATGCCTTGCCGGGTGCGCAGTTCGATTGCGCTGCCGAGTTGCCGGGATTGCTCGCGACCCTGAACATGATCCACGGCGACCACCTGCATCTCGTCTACACGGCACCGACCGGTTTGCACTTGCCTTGGGATCGTGAGGATATGCTGGAACTGCTCGGCAATCTGCTGGATAACGCCTGCAAGTGGGCGGATGCCGAGGTGCGCCTGAGCATCGTCGAGACAGCTGAAGGGTTTGTGCTGGCGGTTGAAGACGATGGGCCGGGCATTCCCGAAGCGCAGCGCGATCAGGTGTTCAGTCGTGGCACACGGCTGGATGAGCAGACTGACGGGCATGGCCTGGGGCTGGGGATCGCGCGCGATATTGTCGAGGCGTGGGGTGGGGAGTTGGTGTTGCAGGAGAGCGAGTGGGACGGGTTGAAGGTGGTGATCGAGTTGCCCAGGCGCTGAAACCGATCTCGGACACACCCGATTAACCTGTGGGAGCGAGCCTGCTCGCGATGGCGGTATGACAGTCAACATCAATGTTTAATGTCACGGCCTCATCGCGAGC
>NZ_JBFTLU010000865.1:0-644 GCF_056396605.1 Pseudomonas sp. 05T35 | reverse complement strand
GCCCACGCTCAATACGCCAGTCGGTGTCGCACCCTCATAATTGAAAGTGGTGCCATTGATCACGCCATTGGCGGTCGCAACAGCAGCAGCCGTGGTGGCGCCGTTGCCCAGGGCGATGGAGTTCGCAGTGCTGGCGACGGCGCCGTTGCCGATGGCGATCGCATTAGCGGCGGTCGAACTCGCGGCTGGGCCGACGGCCACGCTGTCCACGCCGGTCGCGGTGCTGTCGGCGAGCGTYGAGTTGGCGTGGAAATATTTGATGCCCGCGCCATTGTTGATGTTATTGAGGCTTTGGTTGGTCGCAAAAAGCTGCGAGCCATTCACCGCATCGGTGCTGGTGCCGTTCAAGGCACCGGCGCTCAGGTTGGTGATTTTCACCCCGCCGGCCGGTGCACCTGCACCACCGGTCGCCCCTAGGGTGATGGCGTTGCCGCCGACCGCATCATATTTCACCGCGATATTGGCGGTGTTGACCGTGTCGGTATTCAGCGCCGACAACGCACCCGCTACGCTGGTTTGTGCAGTGCCAGCCGCTACCGCCCCGGTGCTGCTGATCGCGTTGATCGGCTGACTGAAGCCGGTAAGCCCCGTGGCCGGCGAGTAAGTGGCGCCGCCACCCAGGGTGTTGGCCGAGGTGTTGCCCA
>NZ_JBFTLU010000864.1:0-645 GCF_056396605.1 Pseudomonas sp. 05T35 | reverse complement strand
CCGTCAACTCGTGATGATTCGCAAAAAGCGCCAGGCTGCCCTTGCCGACCGCAAGCCCCGGAGAATGAAATGAACGATTTTCCTCCATTGACGCGCTATCTCGCCCGCTACTTCCCGGTCTTCATGGGAGCGATATTTGCCTCTGTCTTCACCCTGGTCTTTGCGGTCCCGTTGTTTTTCGAAAGCTATTTTCAGAACCTTTCCATGGCCGACAGTGCCAAGTACACCTTCCTGGGTGGCATCGCGCTCACCCTGGTCATCGTGCACTGTAATTTCATGATCGCGCGGGGGCATCCGAATTGGGTACGGCCGCTGGTGGCGCTATTGGCCATTTGTTTTCTCGGAGTATTGYCCGCCATCGCATATGGGCCGCACCCTCTGATTTATGCCGTGACTTTGCTGTTTCCGCTGCTGGCGCTACTGTTGCTCAACAGCAAACGCCACCGCGAAATGCGCCAGAAGCTGCTCGAAGTGCGCCATCTGCGCGAAGCCGTGATTGCCAAGCACAACGCCCGTTGACTGGATAGATTGCCGCCGCGTGCCAGCGATGGAGGTAACCCGTGGGACAAGCGTGAACAGGCCAAGGCCGCGGCGTTTGCCCGTAACAAGCGTGAACAGGCCAAGGCCGCGGCGTTTGCCCGTAAC
>NZ_JBFTLU010000863.1:0-648 GCF_056396605.1 Pseudomonas sp. 05T35 | reverse complement strand
ATGTGCTGGTGCTCAAGCCACAGGAAATCATGGATCACCTGGAAGAACTGGTGACCAGCGGCAAGTAAGCGCAACCGATTGCGGCTCCTGCGCACTCAAGGAGCCGGGGAGTTGGCCCCTACCGATACCGACCTGTTAGTTCTTACAGTATCCAGAATCCTGGAGGTCATGCAGTGTAACGAGGACGCCACCTTGATCAAGGCCAGCACGGATGCCAACAACATCGTCGGTTTGTGCGGATACCGCAACACCGAACATTATGGTGTCAGACTCGCGTGGCCTGACGATCAGGACCGTACAGTTCCACCGACGGCAGGCGGGCGATCCGCTTGAAACGCGGGTTACCCATCAACGGTTCGACGCCGCTGGCCGACCAGTTGCCAGCCGTGATCCGTATTTGTTTGCCCTGGCCCAAACCGACGCATCCGTCCCCGTCAACCTGAGTCAGACCTTCAGCCTGTCCGGCCTGCCGTTGGCGAGCCACAGCGTGGACGCCGGCTGGCGGCTGACGCTGCCAGGTGAGGCCGGGCAAGCCGTCGAACGCTGGGACGGCCGTGGCAGCCACTCACGGACCGAATACGACGAACTGCTGCGCCCGGTGGCCGTGCAGGAGCGTGGAGCAGACGTTGCTGCTCCACGCTCCTGCAC
>NZ_JBFTLU010000862.1:0-648 GCF_056396605.1 Pseudomonas sp. 05T35 | reverse complement strand
GAATGTGACCGTCTCGTTCCGGGTAGTAGTTGTTGGCATCCAGGACGGTTTTGCCCTCCAGCCACTTGGCCGGCACGCTTTGGTAATGCGCCAGGGGGATTGCCACGAGAACCACTTCGCCAAACTGCGCTGCCTCCTCGAGGGTCCCGACTTTACTGCCGGGAATGCCACTGAGCACGCTGCTCATGGTCTGTGGCCCACGTGAGTTGCTGAGCATCGCCTCGTGCCCCGCAGCGATAACCAATTGCGCCACTGCACGTCCGATGAACCCTGCGCCAATAATGCCTATTCGCATGTCCTTGCTCCGTTGGTTGTCAGGAAGAGGCTATGATGATTGGCAACCAATGGGAGATAAATCACCATCGCGGACTTAGTCTTGTTACCAGGAGTGTTGAATGATGGATCGCTTGACGAGCATGAGCGCTTTTGTGATGGCTGYGGAATCAGGCTCCTATGCCCGTGCCGCAGAGCGCTTGGGCATGTCGCCGCAGATGGTGGCCAAGCATGTTGCCGCTCTTGAGCACCGGCTGGGCGCGCGGCTACTGAACCGTACCACCCGGCGACAGAGCCTGACTGAACTGGGAAGTGCTTACTATGAACGCTACAAGCATATTGTGAGCGAAGCCCAGGCTGCCGACTCCCTTGCGC
>NZ_JBFTLU010000861.1:0-650 GCF_056396605.1 Pseudomonas sp. 05T35 | reverse complement strand
CGGCAGTGCAGACCTTTTCGCATTCGGTGGGTGTTTCCGGCAGCAACCAGACCATCGCCAACGGGCGCTTCTGGATCTCCTTGAAAAAACGCGGCGACCGCGATGTGTCCGCCAGCGCCTTCATCGACCGGATTCGTCCGCAACTGCTGAAGGTCCCGGGCATTGTGCTGTACCTGCGCGCCGGGCAAGACATCAACCTCAGCTCCGGCCCCAGCCGCGCCCAGTATCAATACGTGCTCAAGAGCAACGACGGCCCGACGCTTAACCTCTGGACCCAGCGCCTGACCGAAAAACTGCGCAGCATCCCGGCGTTCCGCGACATTTCCAACGACCTGCAATTGGGCGGCAGCATCACCCACATCCACATCGACCGTGCCGCTGCGGCACGTTTCGGGCTGACCGCCAGCGATGTCGACGAGGCGCTTTATGACGCCTTCGGTCAGCGGCAGGTCAACGAGTTCCAGACCGAAATCAACCAGTACAACGTCATTCTCGAACTCGACACCCGCCAACGCGGCAAGGCCGAAAGCCTCGCCTATTTCTACCTGCGCTCGCCGCTGAGTGGCGAGATGGTGCCTTTGTCGGCGCTGGCCCGATTCGATGCGCCGACCATCGGCCCGTTGTCCATCGCCCACGACGGCATGTTCCCG
>NZ_JBFTLU010000860.1:0-656 GCF_056396605.1 Pseudomonas sp. 05T35 | reverse complement strand
GTCATAGGAGGTGTAGGTGAATTGGGCAAAACCACCGATAACGTCAGTGATTTTTCCACCGAGGAACACGCTGCCGAAATCAATGATGAATTGCTTGTCTTTGGGTGAAATCGAGCTGCCCGCACCGTCGCTGTTGTTACGCGTCGAGGTGAAATCACCGACGATCATCGCGGCCAGGGGGTTGGTTTGTACGCCGTTGGTGTACCCCGTCAGCTTGAACAGACGCCCATAAGGTGTCAGCTCGGGAAATTGCCCGCCGGCATGGCAGGCAATGCAACTTTGTCCGGTTTGGCGTGCAAAGGAAGGCAAGGCCTGCGCTGACTGACAAAACAGCAGCACTGATAACGCCACCAGCAGGGTGCCCGGTCGCCGGAGTAATGTGATTAAAAAAGCTGACCCGGAAAAAAACGACTGCGCCACCGACTTCATTCCGCCTGCTTCGCCGTCCTTCACATTCATCTCAGCTCCCTCTGAAAAGAGACTGTCGAACGATTTAAACCTGAATGGAGCCTAGTCAGACGCTAGCCATTTACAAGTGCCGTCGCGCGTTGCGCCGTTCAAGCCTGCAACGCGCATCACGCCCATGGCGTCAGGTCATATTCAGCGACCTGCGGGCGTGTGATGCAGACACTGTCTCCTGGGACACTGTCTCCTGG
>NZ_JBFTLU010000859.1:0-660 GCF_056396605.1 Pseudomonas sp. 05T35 | reverse complement strand
GTGATAGTGTCCGGATACGCCTCAACTCATCGAGGCCCGTGAAAACCCCGCCTATTTCTGGCGGGGTTTTGCTTTTGTCGTGCAGAAAAAAGGAGTCTGCCTTAATCATGACCGCACCTTCCATCATCCTTACCCGTCTGGACGTGCAACGTCTGGAGCGTTTGATCGACAGCCTGGATGACTCGCTGCCAGGTGTTATCGCGCTGCAAACCGAACTGGATCGCGCCGATACGCTGGTCGGTCACGATGAAGTGCCTGCCGATGTCGTGACCATGAACTCGCGTGTGCATTGCCGTGAAGAAAGCAGCGGCAAGGACTATCACCTGACCCTGGTTTATCCACAGGACGCCAATGCCGACGAAGGCCGGATTTCCATTCTGGCGCCAGTAGGTAGCGCGTTGCTCGGTTTGAAGGTTGGCCAGCACATCTACTGGCCGGCACCGGGTGGCAAGACCTTGAAGCTGACCCTGCTTGAGGTTGAGTCGCAACCCAAGAATGGCGGCGACTGCACGTTCYGACACGCCTCAGGCCTGTTCGAGCGCCTTGTTCAATGCGCGCTCCAGGTCTGCCTTGTAGCGCAGGTAAAGATTGCTCGAACTCTGACCATCACCGAGCAGGCCGGACAGGTCCAGGTACCGAGCAGGCCGGACAGGTCCAGGT
>NZ_JBFTLU010000858.1:0-665 GCF_056396605.1 Pseudomonas sp. 05T35 | reverse complement strand
GAACTAATGAAAGAGCCGCAATAGCTAGGGATGGTCTGAAGTAGTCATGTATTTCTGGCTGACTTCAGCCTCTGCCGATCTTGAACGCGGCGAATCAATCAAAGACGATCAGGTCACTCGCTCATTTCTGTGTTTTTAGCCACTGCGAGCACCTCGCGGCACCATTCCCCACATTACAGGCGCACCTCTCTCGCACTCGTCAGTAAATATCTACGCGCCATCCACAAGTTCGACAGCGCAAACAGTGTCACCCGTTGCGCCGCGTTCTTCGTCAGACCAGGGTAGCGCTTACTGTCCTTGTTCTTGGTCGAGCTTGGCGCATTGATCAGCGTGGCATCCACGATGGTGCCTTGGCTCAGCGACAGATCTCGGTTGCCCAGATAGCCATCGATCACGGCAAGGATTCCGGCGGCTAGTTCGTGCTTCTCCAGCATACGACGGAAGTTGAGGATGGTGGTTTGGCTCGTAAGAGACGAGCACCTTAGATACAGCGCCAAGAAGGGGTGAGAACTCCACCGAAAGCCAGCCCATTTGTGGGAGTAAAATCGACCTGAAATAAAAAGGGGTCGCGAAATAAAATCTCGCGACCCCTTTGAATTATATGGTCGGGACGGAGTGATTCGAACACTCGACCCCTAGCACCCCATGCTAGTGCGCTACCGGAC
>NZ_JBFTLU010000857.1:0-668 GCF_056396605.1 Pseudomonas sp. 05T35 | reverse complement strand
GTATTTCAACGTGCTCGAGCACCGCCACGTCCAGCAGGTTTTTCAGCCCGGTCTGGTAGTAGCTGTTCAGGTAGGCCATTTCCAGCACGTCTTCGGACTCTTCGCCCCAGACGTCGACATGCCGCGCCAGGAAGATCTTGTCCTGGGTCAGGGTGCCGGTCTTGTCGGTACAGAGCACATCCATTGCGCCGAAGTTCTGGATCGCATCAAGGCGTTTGACGATGACTTTTTTGCGCGACAGGAACACCGCGCCCTTGGCCAGGGTCGAGGTGACAATCATCGGCAGCATTTCCGGAGTCAGGCCGACGGCGATGGACAGCGCGAACAACAGCGCCTGCATCCAGTCACCCTTGGTGAAACCGTTGATGAACAGCACCAGCGGCGCCATCACGAACATGAAACGGATCAGCAGCCAACTGACTTTGTTGACGCCGGTCTGGAATGAGGTCGGCACGCGATCCGTGGCGCCGACACGCTGGGCCAGCGCACCAAAATAGGTGTTGTTGCCGGTGGTCAGAATTACCGCGGTGGCCGCACCCGACACCACGTTGGTGCCCATGAACAGAATATTGTCGAGGTCCAGCGGGTTGCTGGTGTCGTTGTCCTGCTGGCGCGGGAATTTTTCCACCGGCATCGATTCACCGGTCATCGCCGCCTGGCTGACGAAC
>NZ_JBFTLU010000856.1:0-673 GCF_056396605.1 Pseudomonas sp. 05T35 | reverse complement strand
TACATGCTCAGGCAGTATGAGCAACAGTGGGCGGACATACAGCGAGCGCAGCAATTCATCAATGAACTTAAAGGGCTTTCAAATTATCAACCGCTGCGTATGCTTGACCCTATGCAGGTCATTCGAACACGCGTGAAGCACTGGGAGCAGAACGCCCAACTTCACGTGAATGCTAGCGAAACCAATTTAAGATCTCATCTTGTCTCAGAGCTACGAGAAAAAGGATTCAATGCCACCGCTGAAACCCATGCTTTTTTGGGGCATTGCGATATTGTAATCAGCCACCCTCAAGGATCAGAGGAAATTGGAAATTTATTAGTTTCGGAATGCAAATTCTGGGATGGTCCGATGGTACTGTTCGACGCGATATCACAGGTTTGCGGCTACACAACTCCTAATGACATACACGCTTCTGTAATAATGTTTGTTAGAACAGATTTTAAAGATGCCTGCGACAAAGCGCTGCAAACCCTTATCACGCACCCAAGCTATGGAGGTAACGCGAAAGGAAAAGACTATATAGAATTCTTATTGAAGCCCGCTCAAAATCCGGACCTTAAGATTCAAGCCTCCCTACTGCTATGTAACTTAACCATAAAAAAATATACTCGCGCGGAAATCATCCCGTCCCCAGTCAGGCAATTCAACGAATATTTAGAAGATGCATTTGCAG
>NZ_JBFTLU010000855.1:0-676 GCF_056396605.1 Pseudomonas sp. 05T35 | reverse complement strand
GTGTAGCGTTTTCTGTGGCGACCCTGGTTTCTTATGTGATCAACACGAGCTGGAGTTTTTCCAGCCGATTGCATGGCCGGACGCTGGCGCGCTTCATGATGGTTTCCGGGGCCGGTTTACTACTGGCGATGCTGGTGGCCTGGGCCGCACAAATGGCCGGGCTTCATTACTTGCTGGGGATAGGGGCGGTGGCGCTGACCATTCCGGCCTTTACGTTTGTATTGCATAACTTCTGGACGTATCGATGAAGGTTTCGGGCAAGCATTGGGCGATCGGGTTATTGCCCCTGTTAATGGGCGTGGTGGCATTTTTCATGGTGATCGGGCCACGGGCCCTGGACCCGCAAAACATTGCCTGGCTGGAAAGCGGCGATCCGGCGACCCATTACTTGGGCTGGACGTTCTTTCGACATTCTCCCTGGACTTTTCCGCTCGGACTTAACCCGTCCTATGGGTTGGAACTGGGCAGTGCGATCATTTTTTCCGATTCCAATCCGCTGTTGGCGCTGCT
Organism: Pseudomonas sp. 05T35; assembly: GCF_056396605.1. Taxonomy (NCBI): domain Bacteria; kingdom Pseudomonadati; phylum Pseudomonadota; class Gammaproteobacteria; order Pseudomonadales; family Pseudomonadaceae; genus Pseudomonas; species Pseudomonas sp. 05T35. Next base: position 166 of record NZ_JBFTLU010000855.1, on the reverse strand, counting down.
GTTCAAACCCTTCAACTCAATCCTTCCCGAGACGTTCCAGTATTTCGGTATTTGGCTGCTGGCATGTTTTGTTCTGCAAGCCTGGTTTGCCTGGAAGTTGCTGGGGCTGGTTACGCCCAGTGTTGCGCTCAGGGTGCTGGGGAGTGTTGCGCTCAGGGTGCTGGGG
>NZ_JBFTLU010000854.1:0-677 GCF_056396605.1 Pseudomonas sp. 05T35 | reverse complement strand
GTCTTTTGCAGCAGGGCACTGATGATGTTCGAACTGCCCATCACCTCGACTTCCAGTTCGACATTCGGATGGCTCTCATGGAAGTCCGCCAGGAACTTATCGTAGTGCGCGGACTGGATACCGCTGATGGTCAGGATCCGCACCTTGCCGACCACGTCATCGTGAGGACTCTCGATCACCGGCCCCAGGCGCGAAATATCACCATAGACATCGGCCGCGATACGCAGCACTTCTTCACCGGTTTCGGTGAGGTCGAAACGCCGGCCGCTGCGGACAATCAGCACGCAGTCGAGTTGCTCTTCAAGACGCTTGAGCGCCTGGCTCACCGCCGATTGTGTGATGTGCAGGCGTGCAGCAGCGCGGCTCATGCTGCCTTCCTGGGCGATCACCAGATAGGTGCGCAACAGGTTCCAGTCGAGCCGGTCATTGAGAAAGCGGCGGCTGGATTGGGAGAGGGGGGAGGGCATAAGGAATCCTGCTATTAGTCAGGCTAATAGTTAGGTTAAGAATTTGAAAATTGACTAATCCTAGCCCGGCCGCGATAAAGCTCACAAGCACACCGTGCTGTTGATACCCGGCGTCTGCGCTTTGCCCGTTCAAGGGCAGCCCGCTCGCCATCACACACAAAAAGAGGTGATTTGGTGAATAAGCCCGAGCACATGAACACCATTGAATGG
>NZ_JBFTLU010000853.1:0-681 GCF_056396605.1 Pseudomonas sp. 05T35 | reverse complement strand
CCGTGGAACCTTCGTATTACGGCCTGACACGCGAAGGCGTGAATAGGAGTAAAAACGCATACAAAAGATTGTGCAACTGCTACATATAACAGGTCTGTATGAGTTGATGGCAATGCGGTATGAACTCCCCGATATTGGATGACTAATTTTGCCAATCATCGGCTTCAGGGTTGTTGATCAGCGCGAACAGATTTTGAGTTTCCGGGGCCGTCTCCTAGGCAGGCTGCGACCCTTTTTTCCAGATTTTGTAGCGCCGGTTTGCCAGCGAAAAGGTCTTTGAGCCTGCGGCAACCAAAAAGCCGACTTAGTTAATAACAGATTCACATTTTTGATCATTTTTCTGAGGGGGGAACTTGTCGCGCGTTGAAGGTTTAATAAGCGAGAGCCACCACAATAGTCCTGAAATTACTGCGAGTGGCTCTATATTTCTATTGTCGCTTTTTTATTTAACAAGGGTGCACACTAAAGTTATGTCCAACCTTGCCCCCATTGCTACTGCCTGTGCATAGGTATGCCGCCGAATAATTGTATGAGCCGGTTTTGATGTTGACTTTATCGTGCAGAAGTATCTCACCATATCCACACGATATCTTCAGCCCGGACCTTCCAAGAATTTCTTCTGTGCTTAGCCGCTCGGCACTGCGTTCGGAGTGGAAGGCGAAGTGTGTTCCATTACTTTTC
>NZ_JBFTLU010000852.1:0-681 GCF_056396605.1 Pseudomonas sp. 05T35 | reverse complement strand
GCGAAACGGCATCTGTTGACCGGTGTTCCGCACAAGATGATCGAGCGTTTCGCGGCAAGTAATGAATTCGACATGATTGTGATGGGCACCGTGCACTATCGGGGCGTGAACGTATTTCTCGGCAGTACCGCCGAGAACACCCTGAACCGGGCTCCCTGCAGTCTGATGATCGTCAAGCCGCCGTATTGATGGCGTATCGTGGTGGCGGTATTCGATAACTGCCAGTGCTCAGGGGCATCGGCCGATCGGGAGCAGAAACGCTCATGAGTTCGGATCAAACGGGTTCTGCCGATCATCCGGCGATTGATTCGAGCGGCCTGACCAAATGGTTCGGGGAAGGGGACGTACGAATGAAGGCTGTCGATCAGGTCTCACTGGTCGCACAGTTCGGTGAAATGGTGTTCATCGTCGGCCCGTCAGGAAGCGGCAAGACCACGTTGCTGAGCATGATCTCCGGCATTCTGCGGCCGGATGCCGGTACGGTGAAGATCAATGGCAATGACATCTGGAGCCTGAGCACCGATCAACTGGCAGAGTTACGCCTCAATAACATCGGCTTCGTGTTTCAGGACTACCATCTTTTTGCACGGCTGACCGCTGCCGAGAATGTCGCGATTCCCCTGATCCTCAAGCATCGTGACTGGGATGACGCCATAACGCAGGCGAAGCAGAGCCTGGAAG
>NZ_JBFTLU010000851.1:0-689 GCF_056396605.1 Pseudomonas sp. 05T35 | reverse complement strand
GGTGAGGGACGGTGATGACAGTCAAGCAGATCAGGGCGTTTTTGGCAGTGGCGCAGAGTTTGAGCTTTGCGGTGGCCTGTGAGCGGCTGCACCTGTCGCAGTCGGCGTTGAGTTTGACCATCAAGGCGCTGGAAGACGGGCTCGGTGGGCGGCTGTTCAGCCGCACCACCCGCAACGTTGCGCTGACCCCGGAGGGCGAGTCCCTGCTGCCGCTGGCCCGGCGGTTGATTGCTGACTGGGACAACGCCGAGGATGAAATGCGCCAGCGTTTCACCCTGCAGCGAGGGCGGGTGACGCTGGCGGCGATGCCGTCGTTTGCCGGCAACCTGCTGCCACCGATCCTCAAGACCTTTCGTGCGCGTTACCCGAAGGTCAACGTCACGGTGAACGACGTGATCAACGAGCAGGTGCTGGAAATGGTCCGTGACCGTCATGTGGAGCTTGGCGTGGCGTTTGAGCCGACGCAGAGTTCGTCGCTGGAATTCACTCCGTTGTACATGGATCGCTTTGTCGCGGTGGTGCCGAGTGATTCGCCGCTGGCCGAGCGTGCCGAGATCGACTGGAAAACGCTGCTGGAGCAGCCGTTTATCACGTTGCAGCGGCCGTCGACGGTGCGGGTGATGCTTGAGGAGCACTTGCAGGCGCGGCAGATGAAGCTGCCGGTGGAGTTTGAGAGTCATCAGTTGGCG
>NZ_JBFTLU010000850.1:0-690 GCF_056396605.1 Pseudomonas sp. 05T35 | reverse complement strand
CCTGCGTATCAAGGACAGCGGGATAGGCATCAGCGAGTTCGATCAGCAGCGATTGTTCAGTCCGTTTGTACAGGCCGGCAATAGCCCGCAGGATGGCCGCAGCGGCTCCGGGTTGGGCCTGCTCATCAGCCGTTCGCTGTGCGAGATGATGGGTGGCCGATTGCAATTGAGCAGCAAGCTGGGCGCGGGCACGCAAATCGACGTCAGCCTCGATGTACTGGCATTGCAGCCGCTGGCCGCGCCGCCGGTCGAGACTGCAGCGCTGGAGCGGGGGGACTCGTTGAACATTCTGGTGGTTGACGACTACCCGGCCAATCGCCTGTTGCTGCTACAACAACTGAGCCGTCTTGGGCACCGTGTGTGTGATGCCCAGGACGGTGAGCAGGGGCTCGAATGCTGGCGTGAAGATACGTTCGACGTAGTGATCACCGATTGCAACATGCCGAATCTCAGCGGCTACGAGTTGGCCATGGCGATTCGTGACGAGGAGCGGGCCAATGGGGATGTGCCTTGCCTGATCCTCGGTTTCACTGCCAATGCCCAGCCCGAAGAAAAGATCCGTTGCATGGAAGCCGGGATGGACGATTGCCTGTTCAAGCCCATCGGCCTGAAGGACCTGAGTGCCCGTCTGGCCGGCGTGACGCCGGACACCAACACGCGACAACCGCTCGAAACGCTGCCGGTCAGCGC
>NZ_JBFTLU010000849.1:0-696 GCF_056396605.1 Pseudomonas sp. 05T35 | reverse complement strand
CTAAATGATGGCACCTGTATATTGCCCGCGCCTGAACCAGCCCCCGCTGGTTGGCCGGTATGGATGCCTGAAAGAAGCTGGGCGCGCCTGCTGAAAAACGCGTCTTCCATAGGCTTCTGAAGGGAACCTGCATTGAACACCTCTTGCCTGCGCCGCTCGTTGTTGGCGCTTTCCGTGGCTGCTGCCGCGATTCATACCCCTGTTATTGCCGCACCTTTGAACCTGATCAACGACGGCTCGATCACGGCCTACGGTGACGGGGCTTTTGGCATCAAGGATCAGGGCGGTGTTGTGACCAACAATGTCCTGAATTCGGGCAATATCACCGTCAACGGGATGAATGCGACCGGGGTGTCACTGATCGGCACCCGCGTCGGTAACAGTGTGATCAACCAAGGCACGATTACGGCTACGGGCGCCAATGCTGATGCGTTGCGACTGGATGGTGCTGCACTCAAGCTTGCGCCCACCGGTGTCTCCTCGAGCATTAACAATACTGGCGCTATTTCCGGCGAAAGGTTCGGTATTCATATCAGCAACCAGCCAGTCACCGACCGCCTCCTCTCGATCACTCAATCCCTTGGCTCGATCGAAGGCGGTGACGCAGCCATTCAGGTCGATGACGGAAAAGCTTATTTCTACTGGAATGGCGGTAACGTCAAAGGCAACTTGATGGGCCTTTCCGGCGTGTTGATC
>NZ_JBFTLU010000848.1:0-705 GCF_056396605.1 Pseudomonas sp. 05T35 | reverse complement strand
ATCGTCCGCTGTTCCGCCTCATCAAACTCGCATAGTCTAACTACTAGTGGTGGGTGCCCAAGAAAGTCTTTGAATGCGTTTGTAGCAGCACTGTCCCACTCACTGGACCGACTTGAAATAATGAAGTGTGTCGGCTTTGCCTTTCTAGCGTTAGCGAGAAGCCTGTGAATCCCTGTCTGATCGACCTTGGCCAACTCATCAAATGCATCAATCACGAGTGGGCAATTCTCTACATCGGCTCCCATGTGTGTAAACACGTTTGCGGTAATGGTAGAAATGCCCAATTGGTGGGCAAAGCTCCCCATAAGCTCGGTTTTCCCACCGCCGGGCTCGGCCAATACCACAACATAATTTGAAGCGACTAGCAGCGTTTCTTCACTGTATGTCCTGTCATTACACGAGAGTCTGCGCGGAAGATAGAAATTCGAACTCATGGAGGGAAACTCAAAATATAGTGTATTGAACCGCACTAGATTTTCCGGCGGCCATTTTATTTGAGTCGGACAGCTTCAACTGGCTCGTGCTGCTGTCGATAGTACGCCATTTCCTCTGCAGTTTGGGGCACCTCTCAAATCAGTTCTAACGCACGGCGTTCATTAAACAAACCAATCCATTCCAAGGTGGCGATAGTCAATCGCACTCAGTTCTTCCTATTGCCCCGCGATGATGGATCACTTTGGTCTTGAGCATGCCGGTGGTCTGAGC
>NZ_JBFTLU010000847.1:0-706 GCF_056396605.1 Pseudomonas sp. 05T35 | reverse complement strand
GGGTAAGCGCTTGAACAGTGCCACGCCGAAGTGACTCTCTAACTGACGGATCTGCTGACTCACAGCCCCTTGAGTCAAATGGAGTTCTTCCGCCGCGTGGGTAAAGTTTAAACAACGCGCCGATACTTCGAATGCCCTCAACCAGTTCAAGGGTGGTAGTGACTTTTGACTCATCGGCGCAACCTCATCAGGACTTTATCTATGCTCAATCATTGCCTGAGAAATTCACKCGGTGCCAGAGGAATGAGCCGCTGTGGCTAAAGCCAACCGCTCCGCTCTCTTGTTTCGAGTGATCCAGTAAACGAAATAACACCATCCGATAAAGGGGAGGCCGAAATACAGCGCCACTCGCTGCTCAGGATCAAAAGCGATACCCACACAGGCCAGCAGACAACACAACAGTGCACCGATAGGTACCCATGGATAGCCTCGTACACGGAAATGCAGATCTTCAACTCGTCCGCCATTAGCGACGTATTGACGACGGAACGCGATCTGGCTTGCAGCAATGCTCATCCACACGACTACGACTGCCAGACCGGAGATGGACACCAAGGCCAAGTAAACCGTATCAGGGGCAAACACACTGCTGAGCAGTGAAGCCACTGCACCCGCCATACTAAGAACGATGGCGTTCACCGGGGTCCCCCGACTGGAGAGCCTGGCGTAGCGCTTAGGCATATGTCCTTGATCGCTCAATGTCCAC
>NZ_JBFTLU010000846.1:0-717 GCF_056396605.1 Pseudomonas sp. 05T35 | reverse complement strand
ACATTGAGTTGGGCAATGATCAATGAGTCTGATTGCCGATACAGGGAAAAGTAGCTGCGACTTTGGCCAACTGCTCGCGCACCCGTGCATTGGGCTCATTGATCCCTCTTCTTTTCGGCCGCTTGACCCTTTCGCCCAAACAAACCTTCTCGTCGCTCGTGGGGCCGACAAACACATTCGCTGTACGCCTCCTTGTTGATTGGCGCACCCGTGGTGCTGACTGACAGGTTTCGATTCAGTGGAGTGGGGGCTTCAGTAACCGGGCGTTTTGAACCTCCTCAATGTGAGGGCATCAAACGACTATAACGTCAGGCATGGGCCTGCCCGGAGATGATCAAATGAAACGTACAACGGCTTTGATTTTTGTGGTGGCGGCAGCGTTGTTACTTGGCGGTTGCTGGCCGTATTGGCATGACCGTGACGGTCGCGGACATGATCGTGGGCGTTACTACGGTGACAATTATCAGGCACAAGAGTATCGCCCTGCATGAGTTCGATGTAGCAGAGCCAGGATAGATTCGTGTCGAGCCCGGCAGTTCAACTGACTGCCGGCAGGAGGGCGTCGTATAGCAAATAACAGCGGGTGGAGTGAATCCGGAGAAGAAAGCAGTCTCTACCGGGGGTACGTCGAAAGGAAAAGCCCGACACGAGATCGGGCTTGAACGTGCACGTCAACTCAACCGTTTAATCGTGTTTGTACTTATTCTTGTATTTATG
>NZ_JBFTLU010000845.1:0-719 GCF_056396605.1 Pseudomonas sp. 05T35 | reverse complement strand
GTAAATCACCCCGATGGCCCGCTCCAGCAGAGGCTCGGACAGCGCCTTGCGCAAGTCTTCGCGCAGGGGATCCCGCCAGTCGGTCAAAGACGCGGGGACACCGGCTTTAAGGAACTGATGCTCCCAACTGTCTGGACGAGACGGCCGGATGTCCTTGATGAGCATGTCGGCGTCCCARTCATCGGCTGCCGCCACCTGGCCACGGTCGGTGCTCATGCCGATCAGAACSACATCGCGCCCATAGGCGYTGCGGCAYAGYTGACCGATATTGAACTGCCCCTTCCAGCCCATTTCCGTGGCAGCGGCATTACCGATATGGGAGTTGTGCGCCCAGACCACAGCCTTGGCGCGATGGCCACGGTGCTCAAGCAACCCCCGCAGTGTGTCGAACATGTGCCGGTCACGCAGGTTCCACGAGGCGGTCGAACCTCGATAAATCGCTCGGTAATATTGTTCCGCCGCCCGAACGACCCGGGCGTTTTGCGTGGCATCGAAGAACGCCTCGTCGTCGTGGATAAGCCCGGCCAGCTGCTCGGCCAGCATGTCATGGAGCTGCTCGACCACCGCTTGCTCGCAGGGCATCAGCCCACCACGTTCAACAAAGTGGCCGTACAACGCAGGCTCATCCTGCCAGGGAGTCAGGCAGCCATAGCGCCGGCGTGCTTCGTGTGCCAGATGCGGGTCGACCCGCTCCAGATAACTCAGGACCTCGTGGATGG
>NZ_JBFTLU010000844.1:0-719 GCF_056396605.1 Pseudomonas sp. 05T35 | reverse complement strand
ATGGTTTGTCGGACTCGGCGTTCGATGAGCTGTTCATCGTCGATAGACCCGTGATCTTTGCTTTCCACGGGTACCCGGCACTGATTCACCGGCTGATTTACAAACGCAGCAATCATGAAAACTTCCACGTGCGCGGCTTCAAGGAGGAGGGGGCGACCACGACACCGTTCGATATGGCGGTCATCAATAACCTGGACCGTTATCAGCTGGCGCTGGATGTGATCGAGCGGGTTCCGCGCCTGCACGACCAGATCGAAACTGCCCGGGCGCGTTACTGGGCAACGATGGAGAAACACAAGCTTTACCTCATCGAACACGGGCAGGACTTGCCCGAAGTGATGAACTGGCAATGGACGCCTGCGGCCGGCAGTTGAGGAGCCCCGATCGATGCCGACATCCATCCAGCATGAGCGCAGAGGCAAGAAGCCGTTCGCGTCCAGGCCTGAACGTTCTGGAGCCAGACCATGAGCCAGTATCAACGGTTGCTGCTGATCATCAATCCGACCCTGCGTCACTCCCCGGCCATCCACCAGGCCAGCGCTCTGGCCAAGGCCTGTGGTGCCACTCTGCATATTCTCGGGCTGACCAAACCGGTCAGGCTTTTTTCTCTGCTTGAACCGCCGGCACGGGACGAGACGCGCACGCATTACCTGCAGGAGCAGAGCCGATGGTTGAAGAATGAAGTGCACGCACTACGCGCCAAAGGGCTTGATGTGACC
>NZ_JBFTLU010000843.1:0-725 GCF_056396605.1 Pseudomonas sp. 05T35 | reverse complement strand
CCTCAAGATTTCCTACCGCTGCGTCGCGCGCCCCCCGCGAAGGAGTTGCTATACCAAATTCAGACCGTTCCTTCTGCAGCTCTGTCATTACTCGACTAGGCTACTAATCGCCACAGGAGCCAAAGCCATGGAAGACCGGAGTCCGATCAATTTCGCGCTCTACACTCTAAATCCGCCGCAGCGTGTATGCGGCGACGGAGCTACTACCGGTCCGGTGCTGGCAAAACATATTGAATATTGGAGGGAGCCATGAGCAATAGCATCGCCACCGGCGAGCCACCTGAAGCCATCCGTCTCATCATCAAGGTTTATGCCTGCCTGCTGCTCGCAGGGTTTGCGTTTATCCCTGCCTACCTGWTTAGCTACTTGTACTTCTTTCAGGACCCCACCCTTCTATTCGAGAACCACACGTTCCATATCATTGCGATCACGGCAGCCACTCTGGAAGGCTTGTTTGTCACTTACGTGACGTGGCGCTGCTATCAGTCATCGGGAGAGCCGCTGCTGCGATGGATGACGCTTGGGTTTCTCGGTTTTGTACTGATCTATGCATTGCACGGTGCGTTCACCGGGCTCGCACACCACAATATCTGGCTCTTCCTGCTTTATGGGCCGGCCTCTCGACTGGTCATGTCGATACTGCTGTTAGTCGGAATGCTGTCATACCACCGCCCACCCGATGCTGCAGACCAACGAATGCAGCCCCGCCGGTGGTTGACCTGGAT
>NZ_JBFTLU010000842.1:0-726 GCF_056396605.1 Pseudomonas sp. 05T35 | reverse complement strand
GGTGTCCACACCTTCGTAAAGATTGAGGAAGTAGTTGAGGTAAATAGTAGCGAGTGCAACGCCGGCAAAACTGCCGTCCGGATGGTTGATTCGGCGTGATACCGTCATGATCCAGTCATTGGTTGAGCGACTGCGTATGGACGGGCCAAGATAAGGGCCCGGGTCCGTATGGTCGCGATGATAAATGAAGTAGTCACGGTCCGAGTTGTTGGAACCCGCGGGTATGACACCATTTGAATTCAGCAGCCAGCGACCCTGTTCATCATAGATAAAAAAACCGTGTATTTGAGGCAGGCGTTTTTGTTGTATTTTTAGTAACTCTTCCAGTTTTTTTAGTTTTTCTGCGTTGCTGCCTTCTGTTTCCAGTCGTTCCTTGACCCCGATAAGTACGGTGTCAGCCTGCGTAAGGGTTGCCTCGATATTGGACGATAAAGTCTTCGAGAGATTGGACATCTCGGTTTCCTTGTCGTGCAGATGGTACTCCAGGGAGTTGAAGATTCCCCATGTACTTATTGCTATCAGCGAGATGCATACGATGGCAACAAAGAGGATGACGTGTCCGACTTTTAGTTTGGCATCGGTCCACCCGGCGGAAAAGAATGAAGCCTTCCTTGTCAGCATGAAATCCTGCCATTAGACGTGGGTATCAATAGTTAGCGTATTCTATTTTTCTTATACCGTTGAGATATTTTCAGCATGGGTATTCGTTTTCGCCATATGCTCATC
>NZ_JBFTLU010000841.1:0-728 GCF_056396605.1 Pseudomonas sp. 05T35 | reverse complement strand
ACTTTGCCCAGTATATGTTGCAGCATGGGATTACGCTGTTTCCAATCGCTGATGATCTGCAGCCATACCCTGATTATACGGTGCTCAACACGCTCCTCGTGTATCTGGTTTCCTTGCCGTTTGGCCGTGTATCCATCCTTTCGATGGGTTTCCCTTTTTGTGTTGCCGCCGCCTTGATGCTGGTGTTTATTTACAAGCTGGGTGCGCTGCATGAAAAAAAATGGGGTGCCTATGGTGTTGTGTTTGCTCTGTTCACTTGGTCATTCTTGGACGGCGTAAACTCCTTGGCGCTGGATGTATACCCTGCACTTTTTACCGTGATGTGCTTCTACCTGGCCTATTCGGGAGAGGTGCATAAACAACGTTTTCGGTTGCTACTGGTACTCGCGGGACTTGCGCTGGGCTTTGCATTTCGTGGCCCTATTGGCCTGATCGGCCCTGCCAGTGTAGTTGCCTCCTATTATCTGTTAAGCCGGCAGTGGCGCATGCTGGTGGTGTTCTCCTTGTTCGCGGGCCTCGTCCTGGCCATAGGTATTGCGGTGCTGGCATGGGCTGCCTACGTACAAGGTGGTGACGCCTTTCTACAAGAGGTCTTGATCATGCAGGGGTTGGGGCGGTTTGGCAGTGATCACGCGCCCCGTTATTACTTCTATTTCTCTGCAGGCTTGCTGACCTATGGCGTAACCGCTTTTATTGCTTTGAGCGTCATCATCAAGAAGGGTAAGTAC
>NZ_JBFTLU010000840.1:0-737 GCF_056396605.1 Pseudomonas sp. 05T35 | reverse complement strand
ACGTTCGACCGCGGAGCGGTCGTAAAATCATGCAACACGTTCTGTCAGGTAAACCGCGTATGCAGGTTTGGCGAGGACTCTGTCCTCGAACGCAGCCTCGCGGGCTCGGCAGCTGCTACGACGGGTGTTTAAGCTTGCCTACGCAGTGCCCATCGGAGGCTACAACGCCTTGCGTCACGGCCTACACCTACGCCAGAATCCGCCGGCTTGTGCGCTTTGGTCCTCGCCTCTATTGTTTCCGTGTCACTGCCCATCAGTGATCGGGTTTAGTAGCCCGCGTTAACTTTCCAACGGTTGCATGAGCGTCATCCAGTCAGGGCTTCCCTGCACTTGATGGTAGCTGTGCGCATGGCGCCCTCGGGCGCGCCGGTTTTGGTGGGTTACCCGGTCTACTAACTTGCGCACAGCTGCCACCCTTTCGTTTAGTAGCGCAATGGTTGCAGCCCTACTTATGGATGACCCCCAATGTTCAAACCTACGCCGAACCCTCCCGAAACCGATCCGGTTTCCCCCTACGCCTCCCTCRATTCAAAAGAACTCCACGCCGCCGCGCACCGTGCGCTSGATCAYTACCTGGTGCTGCCCGAGACCAAGGCATTGTTAACCGACCGACGCCCCGGCTGCATTTTCGTCATCGCCCCCGACATTGACTCTGAAACCCTGCTGGCCCACGCCTGCGAAACCCTCGCCTCGGCCAATGTCATGGCCAGCGATCTGGCGTTCGACCTCGAAGGCCC
>NZ_JBFTLU010000839.1:0-740 GCF_056396605.1 Pseudomonas sp. 05T35 | reverse complement strand
CCCAGGGATAGCGTCAGCAAATGGCGGAGGCGGGGCATGGCAGTTTCCTTGAAGGTGTGGCCTGTATGGCTGAAGTTGGGGAGTCGAAGTTTTCCAGGGCGCGGGCCAGGCTGGCTTCCGATAATTCGCCCAGGTGGCTACCGAGCAGCCGGCCTTCGGCGCTGTAGAACAGCGTAGTCGGTAGCGCCATGGAGCCGACGGCCTGGCTCAGTCGGCCGCCGCCATCGAACAGCACATTCGAAAGGCTCAGGCCTTGGGTCGCGAGGAAGGTACTGACGCTTTGCATGCTTTCGGCCTGATTGACGAACAGAAAGGTCAGGTCCGGTCGATGTTGCTGGGCGTTCTCCAGCACCGGCATTTCACGTCGGCAGGGCGGGCACCAGGTGGCCCACAGGTTGATCACCAAGGGACCGCCCTGATAGTCGGCCAGTTGCACGGTTTCGCCGGCGGCATTGMGCAAGACGATGTCCGGCAGGCGCGTACCTTGTTCGTAGAGGTTCAGGGACAAACTGGCCAGCAACCAGAACAACAGACCACTGCCGACGCCCGCTCCCAACGGTTTGCGCAGCGCCGGTCGGCGCCAGGCCCGCAACAGCGTTGCCAACAGCAGGGCGACCACTCCGGGCCAGGCGAGAAAACCGCCATCGCGCAGGTCGATGATCTGCCACGGGTCATCGCGGTAGTGAGCCCAGTACGCCAGCACGAAACCCACCCTGGCCGCGAGCAAGCCCAGCAGGAAC
>NZ_JBFTLU010000838.1:0-740 GCF_056396605.1 Pseudomonas sp. 05T35 | reverse complement strand
CACCGGCACCCGCACCTTGCGCACTGAAGTGCGTTACCTGCGGGGTCTGGAAATCCACCGGGATGCCGATGGCGAAGAACACCATGTCATCAGCGTTGAAGCCGGCCGCAGTAGCGTGCGTGTATTGCACTGGCCGACATCCGCGCCCGACGGTGTCGACAACAATCAACTGCGTTACAGCCTGAGTGATCATCTGGGTTCCAGCACGTTGGAGCTGGATGCTCAGGCCGGTGTGCTAACGCTAGAGCGTTATTACGCTTTTGGTGGCACGGCGTGTTGGGCGGGTAAAAGTGCATTGGCGGCGAAGTACAAGACGATTCGCTATTCGGGGAAAGAGCGGGATGCGACCGGGTTGTATTGCTACGGGTATCGGTATTACGCGCCGTGGTTGTGTCGGTGGGTGAGTCCGGATCCGGTACAAAATCAAGACGGCCCTAATTGGTTTTGTTTTGTAGGTAATGACCCAGTTGGTTTTAACGATGCGCTGGGACTCGCCAAATATAAGGGTAAATATGACAGGACAGAGCTAGAGATAAAGCTTAAGGGGGGTAGTTTTGTGGCGCGTGGCTTTTCAGAAATAAAAAGGCAGGATGAAAGTGCTGCGGCAAATCTTGATAAGGGTTTGGATTATGCGGAAACAGCCATGTCTGCTGCGGTGGAGATTTTGAAACGGGATAGGATTCCTCGGGAGTATAAAGAATTGGTGTTGAGAGTGTATGGCAAGATGACGGATCCAAAAG
>NZ_JBFTLU010000837.1:0-746 GCF_056396605.1 Pseudomonas sp. 05T35 | reverse complement strand
ACCAATACCCTGAGCCAGTTTCAGGCTTTCCTGGGCATCGCGCTTGAGCTGCAGAATGTAGCCGCGCGTCTCGGACTGACGCTCTTTGAGCGCATCGAGCAGGTCTTCAAGTTCTTTTACCGCATCTTTGGCCTTGGCTTGTGCCTTGGCTTTGCCGGCCGCCGCAGCGTCCTGCAATTTGGTGCGAGATTTGTGCAGTTTTTCCTGTGCTTTTCCGCGCTGCTTTTCCAGTTTGGCGAGCAGTTTTTCAGCATCAGCCAAGGCTTGGGAACAAGCGTTTTCCAAATGCTCGAGCAAGCTGCCCGACAGCTGATGGAGTAAGTGCAACGGAGTATTTACAGGCTTCTTATTGGCCGACATGGTTTACCTCCTGGCTGACGTGAGTGCGGCTCATACTAGACCTCTGCTGCTACCGCCGCTAGGGCATGTTGACAGTATCGAGTGCCGGGCGTTGCAGCGATTTGAAAATGTTCTGCGCACACTTAAAAGCAGTTCACCGGTCACGGCATTCTCACTGGCATAATCCTCCCCATCTCAGGCTGGAGAGTGCCCATGTCGCGTTACCTTTTTTTACCCTTGTGCGTGTTTTTTTCAATGGCTCAAGCCGCAGAAAAAGCCACGGAAACTGACGCCCATGATCTCGCCTACAGCCTCGGTGCCAGTCTGGGTGAACGTCTGCGCCTGGAGGCTCCCGATCTGCAAATCCAGGCACTGGTGGAAGGTTTGCAACAAGCTTTGCAACAAGC
>NZ_JBFTLU010000836.1:0-761 GCF_056396605.1 Pseudomonas sp. 05T35 | reverse complement strand
GACTCGATCCGCGCGATGTCCAGAATATCGCCGATCAGCTCCAGCATCTGCTGCGCCGCATTCCACGCCACCTCTATCGCAAGATGGTCCGTGACGCCCTCTTCAGCGCGCAACATCGCCAGTTCGAGCATGCCGATCACAGCGTTCATTGGCGTGCGAATCTCATGACTCATGGTTGCCAGGAAGGTGGTTTTGGCACGATTGGCATCGTCTGCCGCGTCCCTGGCTTGCTGCACCTGTTGCAGCAATTGCTGGCGCTTGCGGATCAGGTTGCGCTGGTAGGCAATCCAGCCCAGCGCCAACAGCAGCAACAGTCCCGCGGCCAAAAAAACCTGAAGGATGGCAGTGCGGTGGCGCGACCAGTAGCTGTCATCCACCGGCAGTTCATTGCGCCAGCGGTTGGCCAATTCGTCCATTTCTTCCGGGGGAATGCTTAACAGGGCTTTATTGAGGATTGAGTAGAGTTCAAGGGCTCCACGGTTGGTCGCGAAGCCGATGTGTGCCGGTTCGGTGCCCACCGTGCTGGTGATCTTCAGAACGTGACGGTACTCCCGAGCAATCAGGTAGCGAGCAATGATCAACGAGCTCAATGCCGCGTCGGCTTGCCCCTTGGCGACCAGCGCCATACCTTGGGCGGGGGTTTGCACATCAACGAAGCGCACACCGGGAACGCGCGCAATGATGAACTCGCGCAGCGCGTGACCGCTGTAAATCGCCAACCGCTTACCGGCCAGGTCGTCCAGCGTCCCAGGGTCCCCGGT
>NZ_JBFTLU010000835.1:0-761 GCF_056396605.1 Pseudomonas sp. 05T35 | reverse complement strand
ACCTTGACCCTCCTGCGCAGCGGTCAGCAGCAACGGATAGTTATTGAAGCAAAAAACTGGAGCTTCCTCTGGCGGAGTGATCTTCGCGTGCAGGCACCAGTGATGCCAATCCAGCCACCGGGAGTCATCGCTGTCCTTATGAAGCAGCGGTAGATCCTCGATACTGCTTATTTTCGTACCTTCCATTAGCCCCAGTTTTTCAGCCAGATCTGGACTGCACACTGGGAATACCGTCTCGGGGATCAGTAGCTTTTCAAATCGGAAGTCACCGTCGAGGGATCCAAACTGAATGGCGATATCGGCATCTTGAAGCATCGGATCATCGTCAAGGTTTACTGGGCGAATCTTGAATTGGATCTGGGGGAACTGGCCCTGGAGCGCAGGCAATTTCGGCATAAGCCAGAAATAGCAGAATCCAAAATTCGCAGCGATCGAGATGGTAGGTTTCTGCTTGTTGAAATGGCGACGCATGCGCTTGACCGCTGCCTTAATTTCACTCACCGGGGATGCTAGGCCTGAATAAATCTGCTGACCCTCATAGGTGGGTCGCAACAGCTTACCGTTACGTTCGAAGAGTACACACCCAAGCGACTCCTCCAAGGTGCGAATCCGCTGAGAAATCGCCGGTTGAGTAGTGCCCAATTCAACAGCTGCGGCCGTCATCGAACCCAAGCGGATTGTGGCCTCAAAGGCGACCAAAGATTTAAGTGGCGGGAGGTCCTGTTCGCTCGGCTCCATAACGTTTATGCATACCTCTAATA
>NZ_JBFTLU010000834.1:0-761 GCF_056396605.1 Pseudomonas sp. 05T35 | reverse complement strand
ACCCCGGGCGGCGGCGGTGGACCGCTGACGCTGATGGCCCTGCTGGCGCGCCATGGTGTACGCCCGGCCCATGGCAGTGCGGTGTTCGCCATGGATCAGTTGAGCGATTTGCTGTTCTTTCTCTGCGCGCTGATCGCCATCGTGGTGTATGCGCTGTTTCAGCACCTGAGCCAGAACCTGGAGTGGATGCTGACACTCAGCGCCATTTCAATGGTCGGCGGCCTGTTCAGTTGCGTGGTGGTGGCACGCTACCATCGCCTGCTGATTCGCCTCAGCGGTCGCGTGCTCAAGCACTTCAAGCTCAACCCTGCCACCCAGCGTCGTTGGGCACGCAAGCTGCTGCACTTTCTTGCAGCCTTCACGGAAACACTCAAGTTGCCTGCACACACGCTGATCAGCGTATTTGCGCTGACTTGCGTGCACTGGTTACTGCGTTACAGCGTGTTGTATCTGGCCTTGCGAGGGCTGGGCACGGATCTTCAGTGGGCCTGGAGCTTTCTGATCCAGATGCTCTCACTCAGCGCCGGGCAGTTCAGCCTGTTGCCGGGCGGTGCCGGCGCGGCGGAACTGACGTCGGCAGCGCTGTTGGCGCCCATGGTAGGGAAATCGACGGCGGCGGCCGCGATTCTGATCTGGCGAGCGGTGACCTATTACTTCTACCTGCTGGCCGGCGCACCGGTGTTCCTGGTGATGGCCGGGAAACCACTGCTGAACAAGCTGATGAAGATCAAACAGGCTTAGGCTAGTACGCAATCCGTAGC
>NZ_JBFTLU010000833.1:0-762 GCF_056396605.1 Pseudomonas sp. 05T35 | reverse complement strand
AGCCAGGTGCGCGCCTTTTTCATGGTGTCGCAGGCTTTGATGCCGAAAAGGTGCAACGTTTTGCTTGAAGCGGTCAAGGAATTGCCCCCCTTGGAGTGCTGGAAACGAAAGGTGATGGATTATGCCATGACCGGACGGGTTCGCGTCGGCTGTGGTCGGGTTTGTCTTTTTATTGTGGTCATCTGCCGTTTCGTGCGAGATGTTGGCGCAATGGTCAGTCCAGGCGGCTGCCTGAAAAGCACTGCGGGCGCAGCGCCTGTAACTGTATAGCCACAGCCTGTCATCACCCATCGGATGATGACAGGCTGTGCGAGGTATTGAGTGAACTGGATTTAAGTGGGGCTAAGCCGGAGCAGTAAAGTAACTGTATTAAATAGGTGCTATCAGTGTTATGGATAAATCGCGCGTATGGCGGCGATGTCCCCTTCGCTGATGTGCCTGTTTAAAGGTTGATGCCAGTTGCCCACGGTGAGTTCGTTGTGAACTTGGTAATGCATTGCTGAGTGCCGGTCGTAGGGGGTGTAAGTTCGATTGGTCGTGCGCTCAAGTGGAAAGACGTTGGCGTCAACTTGCTCTCTGGAAAGATTAGCCGTTGCTGCAAAATGGTAATATGCTTTTTCTCGGTCCCAAGGTATTTCGGCATCCGGATGTTGATGTTCATGGCCCAGGCCTAGCGCGTGTCCAAATTCATGAATTACGATGCTCTCGAAATTGGGAGAAGAAAAGTCGGTTTGAAAAAAAGACATTGATGGCGCTTGGGGG
>NZ_JBFTLU010000832.1:0-764 GCF_056396605.1 Pseudomonas sp. 05T35 | reverse complement strand
ATCAACGTGCTGGCCAACGACACCGACGCTGACGACGGCCACCTGTTCACGCTGAACTCGGCCAGCGCGCCGGCAAGCAAGGGCACGGCCAGCGTGGTCGGCAACCAGCTGGTGTTCAATCCGGGGAGCGACTTCGATCATCTGGCGCAAGGCGTGGTCGAGCACGTGACGCTCAGTTACCAGATGCAGGAYGAACACGGGGCACTCTCGAGTTCCACGGTGGAYGTGACCATYACCGGCACCAACGACGCACCGGTGGCGGTGGCCGATACGGCCRCYGGYACGGAAAACCAGACCCTGACGATCGACGTGCTGGCCAAYGACACCGACGTCGACGACGGCCATGCATTCACCTTGGTCAGCGCCAGCGCACCGGCAAACCAGGGCGGTGCCAGCGTGGTTGGCAACCAGTTGCAGTTCAATCCGGGGGCTGATTTCGACCACCTGGCACAGGGCGTGGTCGAGCACGTGACGCTCACTTACCAGATGCAGGACGAACACGGCGCGCTTTCGAGTTCCACGGTGGACGTGACCATCACCGGCACCAACGACGCGCCGGTGGCGGTGGCCGATACGGCCGCCGGTACGGAAAACCAGACCCTGACCATCAACGTGCTGRCCAACGACACCGATGCTGACGACGGCCACCTGTTCACGCTGAACTCGGCYAGCGCGCCGGCAAACAARGGCACGGCCAGCGTGGTCGGCAACCAGCTCGTCTTCAATCCGGGAGCCGACTTTGATCATCTGGCACAGGGCGTGGT
>NZ_JBFTLU010000831.1:0-764 GCF_056396605.1 Pseudomonas sp. 05T35 | reverse complement strand
GCCCCGGACGGCGAGATTGTTGACTTGATCTATCGACAGCGTCGACTGGAACCATGAAAGTGCGAAAGCTGTTGTATTGAGGCARTGCGCCAGGTTGAGCATGGTTTGACGATAAAAATTAGGTCGAGAATGTCTTGTCATTAGATAAGAGGTGAGCATCCGCCCAGCCCCCACTCCTGATGTCGCGGGAAGGTGGCGAGCAGATCGGGCGATTCAAGGCGCGTGGCCTGATATCCCGGACATATCGAATCGGGAATTTGATGTGCCGGTACCACACCAAATCTGGTGTGGTGACATCACCTGCAACCGGGCGCAGGGAAAATGGCACGTCCTGGTTGTTGTCCTGGATCTCTGTGCACGTCGAATGCTGGGCGGGGGATTGTCGTGCTCATCAAGGCGCTGGATATGGCTTACGAGCAGCGTGTCAGGTCTCAGGGAACGGTGCTTCATTCGGACCAGGGCTCGCGATATGGCAGCCGACAGTTTCGCCAACAACTCTGGCGTTATCGCATGCGCCAGAGCATGAGTTGCCGTGGAAACTGCCAGGTATGCGCCGAGGAAACATGTGTTCAGGAGATTGAAAAACTGAGTGGATACCGAGTGCTGGCTAAATGAAGGCCCAAGAAGCGCACCGAGACATAAGCCTCTATCTGATGCATCGGCACGACTGGATTCGGCCGCATCAATTTAACGGCGGGTTAGCCCCATCTCTGGCTGAGAAAAAATTTAACGTCGTGTCCTGGATTTGTTGACCACTACAAGCC
>NZ_JBFTLU010000830.1:0-769 GCF_056396605.1 Pseudomonas sp. 05T35 | reverse complement strand
GGCGCTGCGCGCCCACCCCCCCTGATGAACACCTCCACTCGGCCTTCCGAAGGGGCGGGTGGATCAAGATCAAGATCAACAGCATGGCGGCCTTCCGGCCGGCCTGAGTGGTAGGGGCGCATCACTTCGATGTGGGTGGGCGGTCTTGGCTTTTTGACGGGGTGCGGCAGCTTCTAGGCCGCTTCTACATAAAAATCCAGCATGCTCACGCCGGTCAACAGGTCGGTTTCCGGCAGGTCGGCGTGTGGGTGGCCGCCGAGGGCGCAGTAGACGAGCCAGTGGCGGTCCTGGACGTTGAAAGCGAGGCTGCCGACGAGGTTTTGTTGTTCGTCGCTGGGGGTGATGAGGTAGAGGCGATCCTGGTTTTCTGCGTGCAGCATGACAGGCTCCCTGTCGGTTTCGAGGGGCGACAGACTGGCTTGTTAAGGTGACGTTCAGGTGACAGCGCACATTAATCAGTAAATTACCGGTCACTGGAGTGCAAAACGCAGGGCGTAAAAAGCGTCTGGCCACTTGCCGCTGTTTTCAGGCCACAAGTGCTGTTTTTTACGTGAGGGGCATAATGTCGCTGCATATGAGCTGGTCTGCTGTCAGCGCCCATCCCGGCGGCCTGATGAATCTTTTTGCGTTGTTGATCGCCTTGCCCGGTGCCTGGCTGTTGCACGTGACCCGTCGTMGCGAACGGCTGGCGCTGAAGAACCTGGGGGCACAAAGCGCGGTACGGGCGGTCGATGAACCGCTGCTGTTTCCGGAAAGCGCGACGCTGCGC
>NZ_JBFTLU010000829.1:0-775 GCF_056396605.1 Pseudomonas sp. 05T35 | reverse complement strand
GTCTGGTAGATCCTGGTTGTCATTCACCCAGCCGAATGCGCCGGGCCCAACCAGCAGTCCGACGCACAGGTAGCCCAGCACGGGAGGCAGTTGAAGACGCCGAAACAGTGCAATCACCACTAATGACGAGGCGAGGATGATCAACAAATTGGCAAACACGACATGCTCCGTTTCGGTGTCGGGACGTACCCAGCGTAGAGGCAAAAAAAGCCGCGAGCATTGCGCAGTTGGAGCCGACGCCGAATGATTTGCATCAGGGTTATACCAGATAGCTAAAATTGGCTGTCGTCACGGAGGGCGTTGCTCGACGACTTTTCATCCCGGGCCTAGAATAGTCACCCAATCCTCGTTGGTCTGTTTGTCATGACTCCTGAATGCCAGTTGTTCAGCACCCTTGGTTGCCATCTCTGTGAACTCGCAGAAGCAGAGCTGATGCCGCTGGTCGAGCATGGGTTGCTGGTGGAACTGGTCGACATTGCCGACAGTGAAGCGCTGTTTGAAGCCTACGGTTTACGCATTCCGGTACTGCGTCGTGTTGATACAGGGGCTGAGCTGGGCTGGCCCTTCGACGCTGAACAGGTCGTGGCATTCCTGCGCTAAACCCCTTCTTGTTTTCAGCGACGGCCGTTCCGCCTGTCGCGCTCCTCAGGTAATGCGTTGGCGTAACCCCGAGTATTCGTTTACTGTATGTGCATACAGTTATTCGCGTCAGAGGGAAGTGCATGGTCAATGTCGAACAATTGAAAGCCAGCGTGAATCGCATGTCGGCTGATGT
>NZ_JBFTLU010000828.1:0-782 GCF_056396605.1 Pseudomonas sp. 05T35 | reverse complement strand
GTGCCGCACTGGTCAACGACATGGGCAGCGTGGACTTTTTCTGCTGGCCGGAATTCGACAGTCCGTCGATCTTCTGCTCATTACTGGACACCCCGGACGCGGGGATTTTCCAACTGGCACCCGACCTGCCGGATGCCCGGCGCGAGCAAATCTACCTGCCCGACACCAACGTGCTGCAAACCCGTTGGTTGAGTGAGCAGGCCGTGGTGGAAATCACCGACCTGCTGCCTGTTGGCGACAACGACGACGCCCTGCCCCTGTTGATCCGTCGTGTGCGGCTGGTCAGTGGCCACGCCACGCTCCACCTGCATTGCGCGGTGCGCCATGACTACGCCCGAGCGCAGACCACGGCGCGGACCGACGGCGCAGACGTCTGCTTCGAAGCCACCCAGCAGCCAGGTCTACGCCTGCGCGCCAATCAACCGATGCAGGTTGTACAAAACGCTGCCGTCGCCACGTTCAGCCTCAAACAGGGCCAGAGCGCCGAACTCCTCCTCGGTGCCCTCGACGACCCACGCTTCAAGGATGAAAACAGCGACCTGTGCCTGCAACGCACGCTGAAGTTCTGGCGCGACTGGATCGGGCAATCCAATTACCGCGGACGCTGGCGCGAAATGGTCAACCGCTCGGCACTGGCGCTGAAGCTGCTGACCTCGCGCAAACACGGCTCGATCCTCGCCGCCGCAACCTTCGGCCTGCCGGAAATACCCGGCGGCGCCCGTAACTGGGACTATCGCTACACCTGGATCCGCGATGCCTCCTTCACCGTCTATGCCTTCATG
>NZ_JBFTLU010000827.1:0-787 GCF_056396605.1 Pseudomonas sp. 05T35 | reverse complement strand
GCCTTCGGGATTGATCGTGCCTTGTACGCGAGTGACTTCGGTCGACTTCAGGCAAGGGCCACCCAAATACACTTTGGCGATACCGCCAGGTGCCAGGCCAACAATCAGCAGCTTTCGGTAATCCGTAATCCATTTACCATCTGCACCACAAAAGGCCCTTTCACCCTTGAGCATGGTGGTTCGAGCTGACTCGGGGATTTCAATGTACGCTTCGTAGGTCTGCGGCTCGGCCAGCGACTGCCAGCGCACATAGACCAAACGAGGGAGATCAGCGCCTCTTACATGTCGGCCACTCCCGCCCGGATGTGGGGGCCATCCTTTGGGCTTTCCGAGAAATTTCGTCGGTATGCCTTTACTGAACGCTGTCGGATACCCGGTCGATACGATTCCGCTGCCTGCACCGCGGAATACTCGCTCATTGATATCAACGACATCCGCCGTTTCGATCCAGGCTTCCATGTAGGCAGGACCAAAAAAGTTGAGCTTCCACGCGTCATAAGGCAGTGACCGACCAAGGCCCTTGGTGCATCCCCCCAAGAGCAACGCCAATAACATTGCAACACTCGCTTTAACTGCGGGTGAGTTCTTAAACATTGGGATATTCCAGTGGTCGTGGTTTCTGGTGATTGTTCATGGATTACCAGGAGCCATAGGGAATACCGAACTGGTTGATGTAGGCTTTGGATTCTTCTGAAAGGGGTCGATGTTTTCCGTTGGAGGTGCCGCCGTAAGGTTTGGATTCTTCTGAAAGGGGTCGATGTTTTCCGTTGGAGGTGCCGCCGTAAGG
>NZ_JBFTLU010000826.1:0-791 GCF_056396605.1 Pseudomonas sp. 05T35 | reverse complement strand
GAGTTTGTAGGCTATTGATTGATGACCCGGCATAAGCCATGAAGACGGGGAGCTACTAATGAAAACGCTGATAGTTGATCACTCTTGGACCAAGATCATCGAGCGAGATGAGTCCGCCAAGGTCGTGCTGGTGGCGAAGATTAAGCAGATCGAAGAAATCGAAGCTGCCATTCGAGCGGTTGAAGGTGAAGAGGCAGCCCGCAATGCTCTAAATGGTGGCTTGATAAAGCATGCATTAGCGCGCTGCCTGGAGAACTTGCAGGGATCTGTATCCGTAACGGAGCAGGACTTCTGGATCTGTTACGAGTTTGCGACAACCGCTGCGAAGAATGCTGAGCGAATCATTGACGAAGAGCTTTCGCACGTAGGGTCGTAATCGTAGGCGCCGCCCTCCGTGACGGAAGGCTGTGGCGTGATTCGGGGTTGTGGGCTATTTGTTGAGGATTCGGCATGCCGCCGAATCAAGGAGGCCGCTGATGAATAGCAAGCCTACGATCAAGGAAATTGCTGACGCCACAGGACTTACAGAGAACGAAGTGGGGGCCTACTTTGCCGACTCGGAGCTAAGGCCGGATGGCACGTGGCTCATCTACTTTGACCCCCGCATATTTGATGACCCTCTAATTTCAGAACGCCTGCGCGATGACCTGAAAGGATTCTTTACTTACGTGATGCCATTTAAGTCTGCTTCGAAATAGGCGAGGGTGGGTCAGACTGAAGCACGCTTGAGCTGAGCTGATGGACAGGCCTTCGGCGCGGCCGGTGAAGCGGCGGAATTTGTTGAGCAGTCC
>NZ_JBFTLU010000825.1:0-798 GCF_056396605.1 Pseudomonas sp. 05T35 | reverse complement strand
GCCCCAGGCGTTGGCCGTGGCGCATAGCTGTTGTTCATCGAGACGCGTCAGGCGCCGATCGTCGAGCAATTGCTTGCCGGCGACCCAAAGGTGTTTCACACAGTCCCGGCCGGTGGCATAGATAAGCTGCGAAACCGGGTCATAAACCGGTTGCTGGGCCAGGCCAGACAGATCGAAGGCCACCATGTCCGCGGCCTTGCCGACTTCCAGCGAGCCCACTTCGRCTTCCAGCCCCAGCGCACGAGCCCCGTTGAGGGTCGCCATGCGCAAGGCGCGATGAGCGTCCAGGGCCGAGGCAGAGCCGGCAACGGCTTTGGCCAGCAGGGCGGCGGTACGGGTTTCGCCCAGCAGGTCGAGGTCATTGTTGCTGGCCGCGCCATCGGTGCCGACCGCCACATTGACTCCAGCCTGCCACAAGCGCTCCACCGGGCAAAAGCCGCTGGCCAGTTTCAGGTTCGATTCAGGGCAATGAATCACGCTGGTGTTGCTTTCTACCAGTAAGGCGAGGTCTTCTTCGCTGATTTGCGTCATGTGAACGGCCTGGAAGCGCGGTCCGAGCAGACCCAGGCGACCGAGGCGGGCCAATGGCCGCTCGCCACGCTGTTCGACCGAATACTGGACTTCGAAGGCTGTTTCGTGGACGTGCATGTGAATCGCTGCGTCCAGCTCCTCGGCGATTACCCGGATTTTTTCGAGGTTTTCGTCACCGACGGTGTAGGGTGCATGAGGGCCGAAGGTGATTTTGATGCGCGGATGATGCTTGAGGTCGCCGAACAGTTCGACGCCCTGACGGATAGC
>NZ_JBFTLU010000824.1:0-799 GCF_056396605.1 Pseudomonas sp. 05T35 | reverse complement strand
TCATTGTTTTCTCTCTAGTAGTGATGACGGTGCTGATGCAGGTTCATCTAGAAACACCCCAAGCAGATCTGTATGCCGGGGTACCCAGTAAGAGCAGGATCTGTACCAGTCATATCTTCGATTTAAAAATCTTTTAACCTTTTGATTTATATAGATTTATATCTTTTGTGCGGTGGCGCTCAAGGCGATAGTCGTCCGGGTTTCCGAATATGTGCGATGGAAGTGTTCGGCTGTCCGAAATCTCCTACAGCGTAAATCTAGGATTTCCCACATTTTCGAAAGGCATTAGTGCTAAAGAAAGCCGCTCAGAGGTCGATGATCCCTTCAGGATCATTCTTTGTGCAGGAGCTCATATGTCCATTTCAGTAGGTTTTCCAAACGCAGGCGGCATCACGATTGGCGGCAAGTCGCTCGCTACGATCAACGCATTGAACGACGCGAAGGCAGAAGCCGAGACACAACTGACGGCTGGTAAGGAAGGTGACAGCAAGCAAGTCAGGACAGGCCCGGTAGGGCAAAACCCGGGCACTGAGACCCAGGCGGATGACGGTGGTAGCCAAAGCATCACGGTGAAGATGCTGCTCAAACGCATGAAGGAACTGCAAGAACAATTGCGCCAGCAACAACAGCAACTGGCTGCGGCCCAGGCCGCGTCATATCCGACGCCGGAAGCCAAGACCACCGCGGTTATGGCGATTCAGGGGCAGATCGCTCAAACCAACGGTGCGCTGATGGAGGTGAGCAGCAGCCTGGTCAAGGAGCTGGCCAAGGGATCCAATAGCGGATCGGTGGTCAACAC
>NZ_JBFTLU010000823.1:0-805 GCF_056396605.1 Pseudomonas sp. 05T35 | reverse complement strand
ATCGTGGACCATGATGAATGCGTTTTCCGCGTAAATGTCCTCGATAGAACCCTCTTCAAGCTCAGGGCGACCGAACAGGCTGGTGTCGTCGAGACCTATCACACTGACCGCCTGATAGGTGCCACTGGCCAACCTGACCTGGGCGCCGCCAATGAATACAGGCACCGCGTAGCGCACCTGCTCCATGCTGCGTACGGCATCGAGCAAATAGTCTGGCAGAGGAATGACAATGGTCGGGGTGTTCACGGCCGGGTCCATGATCCACATCGCCGCGCCGATATTGGTCACCGTCGAGTGGGCGCGATTGAGGATGCCGGCAAACAGTGCGGTCATCTGCAACATCAGGAACACCGAGAACGTAATCCCTACCAGCAATGCCGAAAACTTGGCCTTGTCATTGACCAGCAGCTTGAAGCCGATCCGCAGGATGCCCGAGTATTTCATGGTGTCTGCCTGCTGCCCGCAGGGGGCGGAGTGTTCCACCAGCCGCCACCCAGCGCGACGAACAGCCCGACAGTGTCCTGATGGCGCTGGGCAAGTGCTTGCAGATAGGCGATGTTGACTTGATGCAACTGCACATCGGCCGCCAGCAGATCCAGATAGGTCACCAGGCCCGATCGGTAGTTGGCTTGCAGCAAACGCAGTGCTTCTTCAGCGGTAGCCTGTGCCTCGGTCTGTTTTTGCAGGGCCTGTGCATCGAACTCCAGGGCCTTCAGGGCATCGGCCACTTGCGCGAAAGACTCGAGCACGGTTTGCCGATAATTCGCTGCCGCCTGCTCATAGGCATCGATCGCCGCTTTACGGC
>NZ_JBFTLU010000822.1:0-806 GCF_056396605.1 Pseudomonas sp. 05T35 | reverse complement strand
ATCAGGTTGTTCTCCCGAGTCATCCTGCAACAGGCAGGTACTTGCAGCTTCCCTGAAATGGCTCACGCGACGTTGATTTTTATCAACAAAGTCACGACGTCGCGGGGCCTTCGCAGGTACTTGTCTGCGCGCGCATTTCGCGCACCGACTCCAGATGATTGGCCGTCAGCCAATGGCCCTCAGTTGACAAAAATCAACCTGTACAACAACCAGTCGCGGCCAAATGAACCCGTGAATTCCACGGTTCTGTCAGCGGGCACTATCGGTAAAAATCGATCTGAAAACAGAGCTGGGGGTGCAGTTTTTATCCTTCTCATTTGCGAGGAACAGGTCATGGACAAACATCAGCTCAGTCAAAAAAACCAACTGTTCAAGACACCTGCCCATGACCCCTATTTATTGCAGCGAGTCGCAGGCTCGGCCATCTGTTCGAAGTGCGATGCGATTTATCAGGCCGGTAACTGGACCTGGAAGCAGCCTGAAAACACGGTGATCGCTGATGCCGAAACGGTGACCTGCCCGGCCTGTCGGCGCATCGATGACAACAGGCCGGCGGGTACGCTAACGCTGTCCGGCAGCTTCTTGCTCAAGCATCGAAAAGAAATCGTCAATCTGATTGAAAACACCGAGCGGCAGGAAAAAGCCGATCATGCCCTTGAGCGCCTCATCAAGCTGACCGACTCCGAGGGTGCTCTGATCGTGACCACCACCGGCGTCCATCTCGCCAACCGCCTGGGTCATGCATTGACAGGCGCTTTCAAAGGCCACGCGAATTACCATTACGACGATGACCAATACCAGTTGAG
>NZ_JBFTLU010000821.1:0-1394 GCF_056396605.1 Pseudomonas sp. 05T35 | reverse complement strand
CCCCGGCTGACCACCGCATGGACCACGTCCGGGCGCTCGGCAGCCGCCAACAGCGCCGCAGCGGCCCCGGTGCTTGCACCAAACAAGCCGATCCGCAGCGATTGCAGTTCCGCGTCCCGGCCAATCCAGTCGATCACCTGCACCAGTCGCCGCGAAAGCATCGCGATATCGAAACGCAGCTCCCGCGTCACGTTATCCAGGCGCTGCTCCGGCTCGGTGAGCAAATCGAACAACAACGTGCCCAGCCGCCGCCGGCCCAGAGACTCTGCAACCTGCTGGTTACGTGGGCTTGAACGGCTGCTGCCGCTGCCATGGACAAAAACCACCAGACCGGCAGCGTTCATCGGCAGACGCAGGTCGGCTGACAGCTCCACGTCCTCCAGGCTCAGTTTTCGATAGTGAGACTCAAGCATCGGAATTCTCCTGAGGGGCAGTGCCCGTGCTGGATTCTCGTTGCCAGGCTCTTTGCAAAAGATCGATGACTTCCCCGTCCGTGGTCTGGGTGAAGTTCATGTACCAATAGCCGATCGACATCAGCCACTCGGGAATGAGCGGACACACCAGTTCATCCACTTCGGTGCGCAGGAGTACCACCGGCGCACGCGTTGACCGGTACAAATGCTCACGACGAGAGAGTTCCCGGGTTTCCCGGGCGACCACGGCATCGAACGTGTCCTGATCAATCGGGTGAGCCCGGAGCGCCTCTTCGTTGATGATTTGTATGCCGCCGCTGGCAATGGCGCCCATGGCGTATTCCTCATGGGACGGAACGCCCAACTTGCGGACCAGCATCAGGTCCAGGCGAACCTCCAGCGCGGTGGCCACTTCATAGGCCACCGGAACTCCGCCACGGGGCAAGGCCAGAATGATGACGTCCGGTCGATGAGCGTATTTGCGCAGCGGCTCAACCAGGGTTCGACCGGCAGCGGTCCGGTCGCGCAAGGTGGTTTGCAGTAAGGGACTGTGTGTCATTTGAAAACCTCCTGAAGCTATCGGGCCAACTCCATACCGCCAGAACGCCGCAAGGCAGCCATACAGGACAGGTTCAGTCGTACTGCCGAGAAGCCTTTACAACCCATGAGCGCATGGCAAGTGCTCAGCTATGTGCCAATACCCTTTTTTAAATTCAGAATCCTCCCATGAAGTCTCCCCGGTCTTGATTTATATCAAGTCCCTGCGCAAGGCACAGATACCCAGCGCCAGCAGCAACGGCCCCTTGCGCTATGATCAATCTATCGGCCCTGAACGGGAGACTGCCATGCCGACCCTACCTGCGAGTCAGCGGTTGCGCGTGTACGACAGCGATGAACTCGACGGGGTACTGCAGGCGATGGCGCGCCAGGCTGCGGCACTGTTGCCGCCTACTCAAGCGGTACTGATCGGCATCCAGCGCC
>NZ_JBFTLU010000820.1:0-819 GCF_056396605.1 Pseudomonas sp. 05T35 | reverse complement strand
GGCTGTACCCTTGTTTGCCGGCGCGCTGGCCGAGTTCAGCGTGAACGCGTGACCGTCGTCGACATCGGTGTCGTTGGCCAGTACGTCGATCGTCAGGGGTTGGTTTTCCGTACCGGCGGCCGTATCGGCCACCGCCACCGGTGCGTCRTTGGTGCCGGTGATGGTCACGTCCACCGTGGAACTCGAGAGCGCCCCGTGCTCGTCGCTCATGGTGTAGCTGAGCGTGACGCTGGCCGTGGCGCCCTGCGCCAAATGATCGAAGTCAGTCCCCGGGGTGAACAACAATTGGTTGCCGACCACGCTGGCACTRCCTTGGCCGATTGGCGCGCTGGCGCTGACCAAGGTGAATGCATGGCCGTCATCGACGTCGGTATCGTTGGCCAGCACGTCGATGCTCAGGGTCTGGTTTTCCGTGCCGGCGGCCGTATCGGCCACCGCCACCGGCGCGTCGTTGGTGCCGGTAATGGTCACGTCTACGCTACTGGTCGAGAGCGCCCCGTACTGGTCCTGCATCTGGTAATTGAGTGTCACGTGCTCGACCGCACCCTGCGCCAGGTGATCGAAGTCAGTCCCCGGATTGAACTGCAACTGGTTGCCCGAGACGCTAGCACTGCCTTGRCCGATTGGCGCACTGGCGCTGACCAAGGTGAATGCRTGGCCGTCRTCGACGTCGGTRTCGTTGGCCAGCACGTCGATGCTCAGGGTCTGGTTTTCCGTGCCGGCAGCCGTATCGGCCACTGCCACCGGTGCGTCGTTGGTGCCAGTGATGGTCACATCCACCGTGGAGCTTGAGAGCGCCCCGTGTTCGTCCTGCATCTG
>NZ_JBFTLU010000819.1:0-821 GCF_056396605.1 Pseudomonas sp. 05T35 | reverse complement strand
GCTCTACGGCACTTGCCAGTCTCTTGACGTTAACGTAAAGATAGGCGCTGGCGCCGAATTCCCATGGCGCAGGTTTTGCGTGAGGGAAGGGCTGTCCGAGGTATCGGGCAAACTTCCCTTTACTGCCACCTGAACCGGGTAGATATTTCCCCATGGCATGCGTGCTTCGTCGCATGTCGGGAAGTGACCCGGCCAGAGACTGGGCGGACCGATCCGGAGCGCTTGATGACTCTTATAAAAACAATAACGCCACAACCGCAACATGAAGCCCGGCTGGCTCGGGAGAAACTTCACCTTGAAGGCGAAGTCCCGAACGGGGTGTTGCGCGCTGAAATCGATGCCTCATGGCGGCGCAGCTTAAGCCATGGCGTGCACTTCAATGGCAAGCATGAGCTGGCACTGGAATCGAGTGCGAGCCTCGAGGTGTTGCTGGCGAGCAATCGCTTGCTGATCGACGCYGCGATGCCGGCCATCGATTACCTGGCCGAGCGTCAGGGCAAGGAAGGGTTGATCATCCTCGCCAATTCCGAGGCGACCATTCTCGCGGTCGAAGGCCGCGCCGACCGCCTCAAGGGCAGTGGCCTGCAAGACATCACCCTGGGCGCCTGCTGGAGTGAAGCTGCACGCGGCACCAACGCCCTCGGCACTGCGCTGGTGGAAGCCCGACCGACGTTGATCGACTGTGGCGAACATTACCTCGATCGTCTCAGCGATTTCTCCTGCAGCTCGGTGCCGATTCACTGCCCTCAAGGCGACATCCTTGGTGTACTCGATCTGACCCGCGAAGGCCCGTTGGGCCGGGCGCATGACAGCACCGCGTT
>NZ_JBFTLU010000818.1:0-825 GCF_056396605.1 Pseudomonas sp. 05T35 | reverse complement strand
GCCATAGGGAATACCGAACTGGTCGATGTAGGCTTTGGACTCTTCTGACAGAAAGTAATACTCACCATTTGTCTTGCCCCTGTAAGGGCCTTCGGGGTTGATCGTGCCTACTACGCGGGTGACCTCGGTTGCCTTAAGGCATGGGCCTCCCAAATACACTTTGGCGATACCGCCCGGTGCCAGGCCAACAATCAGCAGCTTTCGGTAGTCCGTTATCCATTTACCATCTGCACCACAAAAGGCCCTTTCGCCCTTGAGCATGGTGGTTCGAGCCGACTCGGGAATCTCGATATACGCCTCATAAGTTTGCGGCTCGGCCAGCGACTGCCAGCGTACGTAGACCAAACGGGGGAGACCTGCGCCGGTTACGCGTCGACCACTCCCGCCCGGATGCTCGGCCCAGCCTTTGGGGTTGCCGCGAAACGTCGTCGGTATGCCTTTACTGAGTGCTCGCGGATAACCTGTGGTCACTCCTCCACTGCCTGCACCGCGGAACACGCGTCCATTGATATCCACGACATCCGCCGTTTCAATCCAGGCTTCCATATAGGGCGGCCCAAAAAAGTCCAGCGTCCAGGCGTCATAAGGCAGTGACCGGCCAATGCCCGTGGCGCATCCCCCCAAGAGCAACGCCAATAACATTGCAACACTCGCTTTAACTGTGGGTGAGCTCTTAAACATTGGGATATTCCAGTGGTCGTGGTTTCTGGTGATTGTTCATGGATTACCAGGAGCCATAGGGAATACCGAACTGGTTGATGTAGGCTTTGGATTCTTCTGAAAGGGGTCGATGTTTTCCGTTGGAGGTGCCGCCGTAAGGTAAGG
>NZ_JBFTLU010000817.1:0-829 GCF_056396605.1 Pseudomonas sp. 05T35 | reverse complement strand
GAGTGCGTCAATTTCAATGGCCAGAACGTGAGCCATCAATTGCAGGATTTCTTCACGCTCGTAACCGACCAGGGTCAGTTTGTTGAACGTCGCCTTGGCGGCTGGCGGGTTGTCGCTTTCGATCTGGTTTTCGATGGCTTCGATCAGGGTGGTTTCGGCGAATTCTTCTTCGTCGTTGTCGATATCGCTAGGCTCGCTCATGGCAGGCTCCAAAAGGAAAGGTCGCCAGTTTACCTGCATTCAGCCGTGTGATGCTGCTGGCGAGAGTGCTCCCGACGTTCTATAACAGTCGCTGCCAACCCCCCTGCACGGCCTGGAGGCTATGTGATGCTCAAGCTTTATGGATTTTCCGTCAGCAACTACTACAACATGGTCAAACATGCGTTGCTGGAAAAGGGCCTGCCCTTTGAGGAAGTAGCGTTTTACGCCGGGCAAAGCCCTGAGGCGCTGGCCATCAGCCCGCGCGGCAAGGTTCCGGTGTTGGGTGTCGAGCAAGGGTTCGTCAACGAGACCAGCGTGATTCTTCAGTACCTCGAAGACACGCAATCGGGTCCTGCGCTTCTGCCCAAAACACCGTTCGAGCGGGCCCAGGTTCTGGCGCTGGCCAAGGAAATCGAGCTGTACATCGAGCTGCCGGCTCGTGCCTGTTTCGGCGAGGCCTTTTTCGGCATGCCGGTGCCGGAAGCGATCAAGGAAAAAGCCAGGGCCGAGCTGCTGCTGGGATTTGCGTCGCTGGGACGTCACGGCAAGTTCGCGCCGTATGTAGCGGGCGCAACCCTGAGCGTGGCGGACCTGTACTTCCTGTACAGCGTCAGCCTGGCCTGCGCAG
>NZ_JBFTLU010000816.1:0-1245 GCF_056396605.1 Pseudomonas sp. 05T35 | reverse complement strand
GCGAGATGTCGAGCAGGGGTTGCTATGGCGTTTGCCGCCTGAGGAGGGTGTGGTGGATCTGGATATTCGGTTGCTCTGGAATCGCGAGCAGAAAATGACTCAGGCCGAAACAGTGTTCCTGGACAGCTTCCAGCACCTGCTCAACAGGCATGAGCAGGTGCTGTAGCTTTCAGCGCGTCAAACGTGAGGATCGCTGGGTGGTTTGCTCGGGCTCGCGTATTGCGGCTTCAGATGGCCGTCCTTGTCCAGCAGCCACGCATCCATGATCTGCCGCACTACAGGGCCAGCAACGCGACCGCCGGCCTCGCCGTTCTCGATCATCACCGAGATCACGATCTGCGGATGCTCGGCCGGGGCGAAACCGACGAACAAGGCGTTGTCACGGTTACGCTCGCGGGTCTTCACATGTCCAGCGAGACTTTTTCGCCAAGGCCGAACATCGTCATGTAATCGTGCAGACGATCGATGCCGAGTTTGTGCGCCAGGTCGTAAAAATAGGTGTCGTTGGAACGCATGATCGCTGCGTCCATGTCGACCCAACCGTCGCCGCTGTGATTCCAGTTACGGTATTTATGGTCGAAGTCTGGCAGTTGGTAGTAACCCGGATCGAAGACCCTGGTGGACGCCGTGACCACGCCAGTGTCGAGCCCGGCAATCGCCACTTCCGGCTTGATCGTCGAGCCTGGCGCATACAACCCGCGCAAGACCCGGTTGAACAGTGGGCGGTCAATGGAGTCATGCAGCGCCGCGTACTCCTTGAAACTGATGCCGGTGACAAACAGATTCGGGTCAAAACTCGGTTTGCTGACCATTGCCAGCACTTCACCGGTTGCCGGATCGAGAGCAACCACTGAACCACGGCGGTCGCCCAGCGCGTCTTCTGCCGCTTCCTGAAGCTTTACATCGAGGCTGAGCACGATGTTTTTTCCGGGGATCGGATCAGTGTGCTTGAGCACTCGCAGTACCCGGCCCTGGGCGTTGGTTTCGACCTCTTCATAGCCGACATGGCCATGCAGCTCGGACTCGTAGAATTTTTCGATGCCGGTCTTGCCGATCGACTGGGTACCGCGGTACTCGACGGTATCCAGTGCCTTGGATTCTTTTTCGTTGATACGCCCGACGTATCCGATCGAGTGGGCGAAATGCGCACCCAGCGGGTAGTTGCGCACGAACTGCGGCTCAACGTCGATTCCTGGCAGGCGGAACTCACTGCGGCTCAACGTCGATTCCTGGCAGGCGGAACTC
>NZ_JBFTLU010000815.1:0-847 GCF_056396605.1 Pseudomonas sp. 05T35 | reverse complement strand
GGGTTGGTTTTCCGTACCGGCGGCCGTATCGGCCACCGCYACCGGWSCGTCGTTGGTGCCGGTRATGGTCACGTCCACCGTGGAACTCGAGAGCGCGCCGTGTTCGTCCTGCATCTGGTAATTGAGCGTCACGTGCTCGACCGCGCCTTGCGCCAGGTGGTCGAAGTCAGTTCCGGGGGTGAACACCAGCTGGTTGCCGACCACGCTGGCACTGCCTTTGTTTGCCGGCGCGCTGGCCGAGTTCAGTGTGAACGCGTGACCGTCATCGACATCGGTGTCGTTGCCCAGCACGTTGATGGTCAGGGTCTGGTTTTCCGTGCCGGCGGCYGTATCGGCCACYGCCACCGGCGCGTCGTTGGTGCCGGTGATGGTCACGTCCACCGTGGAACTCGAGAGTGCCCCGTGTTCATCCTGCATCTGGTAACTGAGCGTCACGTGCTCGACCACCCCCTGCGCCAGGTGATCAAAATCGCTTCCCGGAGTGAACAGCAGCTGGTTGTCGACCACGCTGGCTGTACCCTTGTTTGCCGGCGCGCTGGCCGAGTTCAGCGTGAACGCGTGACCGTCGTCGACATCGGTGTCGTTGSCCAGCACGTTGATGCTCAGGGTCTGGTTCTCCGTGCCGGCGGCCGTATCGGCCACCGCCACCGGCGCGTCGTTGGTGCCGGTAATGGTCACGTCTACGCTGCTGGTCGAGATTGCGCCGTGCTCGTCGCTCATGGTGTAGCTGAGCGTGACACTGGCCGTGGCGCCTTGCGCCAGGTGATCAAAATCGCTTCCCGGATTGAACTGCAACTGGTTGCCGACCACGCTGGCACCTGCAACTGGTTGCCGACCACGCTGGCAC
>NZ_JBFTLU010000814.1:0-847 GCF_056396605.1 Pseudomonas sp. 05T35 | reverse complement strand
TACGATGCCCTCGGTCGTCGCCTGCACAAGAACTCCAGCGCGCACTACAAACAGCGTCCGGAAGCCGGTTCTCTATGGAATCGCAATGAACATGCGCGCAGACAACGTGAACTCGGTTGCGGCTTTACCTTGTATGGCTGGGATGGCGACAATCTGGCGTGGGAAAGCAGCCCGGCTCAGGCTGACGGTGCCGCCGGCCGCACCGTGCACTATATTTACGAGCCCGGTACTTTTGTCCCGCTGACCCAGGCTCTGCGGCATAAATCTATTCACCTTATGGCTCAGCCGGACTACAGCGGCGACTACAGCCTCGACGACGATCCGTTGTGGAACCACAAGCCGAGTGCACAACCGTTCGATGTGCTGGCCTGGTATCAGTGCGACCATTTGGGTACGCCGCGAGAACTCACCGACCAGAACGGCGACATCGCCTGGAGCGCACAGTACAAAGCATGGGGTGAAATCCGCGAACAGCGCTCGGCGTTGGCGCAGCAGCATGGACTGACCAACTCGATCCGGTTCCAGGGGCAGTACCACGATCATGAGACAGGGCTGCATTACAACCGATACCGGTATTATGATCCAAGGGTTGGGCGGTTTATATCGCAGGATCCGATAAGCTACGATGGAGGTCTGAACCTTTACCAATACACGCCGAATCCAATTGGGTGGGTCGACCCACTGGGATTGGCTCGAATATACAAAGATGCTCCTTATCACGGCACCTCAGATAATGCGGTAAAAAGCCGTGCTCCAACAGACGGCCAAATTGCGCTGAACAACTCTGTCCAGGTTAAGCCGTGCTCCAACAGACGGCCAAATTGCGCTGAACAACTCTGTCCAGGTT
>NZ_JBFTLU010000813.1:0-848 GCF_056396605.1 Pseudomonas sp. 05T35 | reverse complement strand
CCTCTGGCCCGGCTGGCATGTAAAGGTAAAGATGCCGGTACAGACCTTACACAAAATTTACTCTGACGCGTCGCAGATTCGCCAAAAAACGCTGTCTTAGAGTTATCCCCGCAACTATCCTTGGATCTATTGAAGGCTCAAGCGCGTTGGGGCGAAAACACGAGGAATTATCATGATCCGCAAACTCCCTGTAATAGCCTTGCTGATCGGTGCATTTGCTGTCGCAGGACAGGCGCAAGCCCATGGCTACTATTATGGTCACGGTCATGGCCGTGGCGGCGGCTGGGGCTGGGGTGCACCGCTCGCCGTCGGCGCTGTGGTCGGCGCGGTGGTCGCGGGATCAGTCATGTCCAACGAGCGTCCGGTTTATGTACAACAACAACCGGTCTACGTTCAACCGCAGCCAGTCTACGTTCAACCGCAGCCGGTGTACGTCCAGCCCGCACCGGTTTACGTCCAGCCACAGGGGTATTACGTTCAGCCCCGTTACTGAAACCCAGGCTGGTAATCACTGCCAATTACACAACACAGGCCCCGCCTCGGCGGGGCCTGTTTTCGTTCTGCGGTTAGAACAATGTCTGAATAAATCTCGCCAAGGTCGCTGCCGGGACAGTGACTGCGGTTAAATTTGACATGATTGATCCGACGAATGCCCTGGCTTGCACGCAACAACCGTCATATTTATGTCATGACAGTTCAGCAAGCTTTGAATTGTCCGTAATAAACGGTTCATAAAAACAAGGACGACCCTCATGCCCACGCAAAACCCGCACCACATTGTTGGACTCTGTACCTCAAGCAAGGTCTATAACGCATTGACCGAGCTCAAACACCTGGAAGGCCATCGC
>NZ_JBFTLU010000812.1:0-849 GCF_056396605.1 Pseudomonas sp. 05T35 | reverse complement strand
GCTTTTCGACTTGGAGCGTCAGTTCCATTAGCTCCGCCTCCAGTGCAAGCTGGTTGTCGGACACCCTTTCCAGCACATCCAATAGCGAGTACCCATCAGGCATCTTGCTTCGCCTCCATCCGAAAAAAGTCCAAGAATAGTAGTGAATAAGCGTGCGTATTGGCTTCTTAAATTTTGATACGAGAACTGAATGTGGAAGGCGCTTGAGCAAGCAGGTCCTCGCTTCTCCACACAATCTATATTCGTTGCGTGAAGAACTGGATGCTCATGTCGGCAATCGCTTTTTGTCTAGACTCGACCATGCGCAATGCCTGCTCTCGACCGAGATTGTGTGAATACGTTTTAGAGCACGTTTGGCAGTCGGAATCGGAACGAAAGTCGCATTCCTACGTAAATTTTGGTCTCTGACTAATCAACAGCCGATAGATTTTACGTAGCAACGCAGACTATAAAACGGTGCACGCGTTTTCACTCAGTCTGGACCCATAGCGGCCGATTACCACCGGTTGAATCCACAGCCATTAGCAGCCATTCACCCATCGCACTTGGCGTGGACTCTTTGTGAAGTAATCAATTGATAGAGCATTGCCACCTTACGATCGATCTCCGGCGCGGGTCGGATCGGTGGCGAACACGTGTTTTCCAACAAGCCACAAATGCATTCCGAGAACGCCTTATCCAACTAAGACAAAGTCAAAGCCACTTTCTTTCTGCGCCCAAATTTCCTTGCCAAAACTGACTAACCGAACGCTACCATCTTTTCAGACAAATGGGCTCGCAAGGCTCTGCCGCACATACTCGATTTTTGTGGCAAGCACAACCTCCGGGTTGCCCAGCGCCGCCCAGACC
>NZ_JBFTLU010000811.1:0-854 GCF_056396605.1 Pseudomonas sp. 05T35 | reverse complement strand
CCTCGCCACCGCGCCCCAGGCGCAACGGCACGGCCAGCCGCCGGGCATGCTCGTGCAGCACGCGCAGGTCGAATTGCACCAGGTTCCAGCCGATGATTGCGTCGGGATCGTGGAGCGCAAACCACTCGTTGAGTTTTTTCAGCAACAAGGTTCGGGAGTCGCAGTACTCAAGCGCAAAATCCACCAACGAGTCATCACCATTTGGCGCCCCGAGCATGTAGACCTGGCGCTGACCACAGCCTTCCAGTGCAATCGAATACAGCTCGCCCTGCTCGGTGGTTTCGATATCCAGCGAAACCAGTTTCAAGTGCGGGCGATAGTCCGGCGCAGGTTTGAGATGAGCGTCGAGCAGTGCGCCGGAGTCGTCCGCCGTTCCCGTGAACGACACTGGCGCGGTGATGAAGCGCTCCATCAGGTAGCGTTCCGGCGGACGGATATCCGCCTCAAACACATCGACACCGGCCCTGCGCAACAACGTGTCGAGGTGCATCAACTGGCGGTGCTGCTGGCAATACAGCCCGAACACCGGCCGATGCTGAAAATCCTGCAACCCCAGCGGGCGAAGTTCGACACCCTGCTCGCCACGCAACAGCAACTCGGCCTGCTCGCGCTGCTGCTCGGGAATGAACGCCACCGACGGCTGAACCGGCAGCCGGACAAGCCTTGGGCCTTGATCGGTCGCTAACCAGAACTCGACTTGCGTGCCGGCCGGGGTATCGCGCCAATGCCGGGTCAAGACAAAGCCCTGCTGTAAATCCACCACTACAACCTCGAAGACTATTTCACAGGGTGATTCTACGCGTCATCGATGCTCACGGCTGCCTTTGCGTTTGCCGCGCAAGTGATTGTAGGAC
>NZ_JBFTLU010000810.1:0-859 GCF_056396605.1 Pseudomonas sp. 05T35 | reverse complement strand
TTTCAACAGTATTGTTACGAATGGGAAGGGAGCGTATCAAAGGATACAAACCAGCCCCACATGTCGGCTCAAATGTTGAGAGCTCCATTCGTGCGGCACTGGCCGAGAGAAGCATTTTGGCCGCTGACGACTTTGCCCCCACAGCCGATGAGGAAACACTAGAGCGACGAGCCTCCCTACTTCAGAAGCAACCGTTTAATGGTCAGCCAAACGGGATTTTGAAACCGAAGCAAGGACTCACCACCTGCACGTCTTATGTACGTGATCCAGAGGTGAGAGCCTGGGTTCGGAATGAGGCTAACGGCATCTGTGAAGGCTGCGGCCAACCTGCTCCGTTTGAGAAAAACGGACTGCCGTTTCTCGAGGTGCATCACGTTAAGCATTTGGCGCAGAAGGGTTCAGATCGTATTAGTAATGCGGTCGCTCTGTGCTCGAATTGTCATCAACGTTGTCACCATTCGAGCGACAAGGACGAATTCACGCTGTCGCTTTACAAGAAGGTGGCGCGCCTGATTACCGAATAACGAGGCGAAGCAAAACCTTCGTCGAGACGACCCGACGACGAGATCCCGACCTGCAAAGGGTGATCAAAATTCATATGCTGAATTACCAAATAGGTAACCAGAGTGGATGTCGTAGACCAAGCGACGCGATCAAGAATGATGGCAGCCGTTCGGAGTATAAATACCCGTCCTGAGCTCATTGTCAGGAGGTTCCTACACGCTCATGGATATCGATTTCGGATACATCAGAAAAACCTACCTGGAAAACCGGACATTGTATTGGCCAAATTTCGGGTCTGTATCTTTGTCCATGGATGCTTTTGGCATCACCACCCAGAGTGTCGATACGCTACGAG
>NZ_JBFTLU010000809.1:0-864 GCF_056396605.1 Pseudomonas sp. 05T35 | reverse complement strand
GACGTACTGTGCAAATTTGGTGCAAAAAATTTTCATAATTGTACGAAATTCGTACAGTGGAGACCTCGAATGCAGGTCCACATCCGCGGGTAGGTCGTTGATTTTTTGACGAAGTGCCGAGGTCTGGTGCTGGGTTGGTGCGTTGATAGTGAAAATGTTCAGTGCTGGGGCGCTCGTGCGTTCAGCGTTTATATCGGGTCATCCGGGTCGAGGGCTGTGCGCCCTGTTTTTCGCAGTGATCCGTGCGGCGTTCGCGGGTATGCTGCTGTTATATACGCGCGGTTAGCCTTCGGGCTGGGCGCTAAACTGAGTCTCATGCAAAGTGCGGGAGTGCGCGCGGTGTTCGCCTTAGATCCACGACTTGAACAAGACACCCTGCCGATTGGGGATTTCCCTCTAAGTCGGTTGTTGCTGTCCAATGATTCGAATTACCCCTGGTTCATCCTGGTGCCGCGTCGTGAGGATATCAGCGAGTTGTTTCAACTGGATGTCGCCGACCAGCAGCAGTTGTGGCGGGAGACAACCGAGTTGGCCGAGACGCTCAAGGATTCGTTCGATGCCGACAAGTTGAATGTCGCGACCCTGGGTAATGTTGTCAGTCAGCTACACATGCATGTCATTGTGCGCAAGCGCAATGATGCCGCCTGGCCAGCCCCGGTTTGGGGCAAACACCCGGCCAAGCCTTACAGTGCCGCCGAAGTGGCAGTGATCCGCGAACGGCTGCGTTTGGTTTTGACCGATGACTTCACGTTTCTGGAGGGCTGAACCATGAACCTGGAAGAGCGCATTACCGAACTGGAAAGTCGTCTGGCGTTTCAGGATGACACGATTGAAGCGATGAATGATGTGCTGGTGACACAGCAG
>NZ_JBFTLU010000808.1:0-871 GCF_056396605.1 Pseudomonas sp. 05T35 | reverse complement strand
GGACAAGCGTGAACAGGCCAAGGCCGCGGCGTTTGCCCGTAACCAACAGGCGCCGCCAAAGGCAAAGGGCCAAAGCCTGCGCAAGCCAGTCGTGCCGCGTTGATCGCAGCCTAGCAAGCAAAACGCCAGCCTCGTGCTGGCGTTTTGCTTTATAGGCGCTGGAGAACTTGTTTGTTAAGGTGGCGCCCATTAATTGCCATCGCAGGCAAGCCAGCTCCCACAGGGGAATGCATTCCAGATGTGGGAGCCGGGCTTGCCCGCGATGAGGCCAGCATGGCCACTATCTACTTCAAGGAAGAACACCCATGAGCAACCCCCTGCCTGGCATCGGCATGGACTCCAACCGCTCCCAGTTCATGGCGCGCCAGCGCATCGAGAATGAAATCAACAAAGAACTGTTGACCATCAATGACCTCCGCCTGACATCGAAGATGCTCAAGCTCAAGCAATTGACGGGCGAGCTGCCCAAGCGTTTTACCCCGACTCAACTTAAGCACAGCACCAAGACCCAAATTAAAGATGCCTTAGGCGCAACGGCGGGCTTTGGTGGGAGTGCTTATACGGGCAACGTAAAAACCATCGCATTGGGGTTGTATGAGGAAGTCGGCGAATGAGCGAGCTGATGACGCTTCGTGATTTTTTCAGGCACTACTTCCTTACTTTTATCGGTGGTGTATTTGCGGCCTATTTTTCCTTGGGTTTCGCTACCGCGCTTTCCTTTGCGACCTATTTTCGTGATGCTCCTCTCGCTGGAGGTTTGGGCTTTTCAATCATGCTTGCCGGAGCGTTTCTGACCCTGTTAACGGTCCACAGCAATTTCATGATTTTGCGGGGGCGACCGTCTTGGGTGTGGGTAACGGTGGGTATTTAC
>NZ_JBFTLU010000807.1:0-881 GCF_056396605.1 Pseudomonas sp. 05T35 | reverse complement strand
GCCCCGAATCATGCAGCATGCGGCTGGTTTCTTCGATATTGGTCAGACCGCCAATACCCGAGCCCATGGCCACGCCGATGCGTTCACGATTGGCGTCGGTGACTTCCAGGCCAGCGTTACGCACTGCCTGAAACCCTGCTGCCAGACCGTATTGAATGAACAGGTCGAGTTTGCGAGCTTCCTTGACCGACAGGTATTCCTCGACATTGAAGCCCTTTACCGAGCCGCCAAAATGGGTGGAATAGGCAGAAAGGTCGGTGTGTTCGATCAGACCAATGCCACTGCGGCCAGCCAGAATACCCTGCCAGCTGCTCGGCACATCCGTGCCCAGTGGCGACAACATACCCATACCGGTGACTACGACGCGTCTACGCGACACAGCACTCTCCTTTTTTCAAATGACGACTTTGCATCAGGCCTAAAGGAAAAAACCGCACGCCGTGATGGCAGTGCGGTTTTTCCATGACAGCTAACAACGGCTACAAACTATTACGCCTGATGGCTAGTAACGTAGTCGATGGCAGCTTGTACAGTAGTGATCTTCTCAGCTTCTTCGTCAGGAATTTCGGTCTCGAATTCCTCTTCCAGAGCCATCACCAGCTCAACGGTGTCAAGGGAGTCGGCACCCAGGTCTTCAACGAAGGAAGCAGTGTTCACAACTTCTTCTTCTTTAACGCCCAGTTGCTCAGCAACGATTTTCTTGACGCGCTCTTCGATGGTGCTCATACCTTGTTTTCACTCCTAATGGACAAATTCAGGCAGCTGGCCAGTGGGTAAGTGTATAGAAAGGCTTTTCAGTTTTTCAACTGAAAGCTTCACTCCTCAAACCCTGACGACCCTCTGCCTATAAATAGATTGCAGCTTTATAACGGATTTTAGAC
>NZ_JBFTLU010000806.1:0-889 GCF_056396605.1 Pseudomonas sp. 05T35 | reverse complement strand
ATGCCCAAGCGAGTTTGGTCTGTAGCCTGCACCAGGATACCGGCGTTGAAACCGAGGGCCATGTCGTCGCCCGTGCTTTTGAGTTTTCCGTCATTGCGACCTGGGCTCAGTGGATTGGGCACCATTCCGGACAGCTCACCGGTGATGCGGTTGATAGTCGGACCGAACCCGATCGAAACTTTGTCGTTAAAGGCATAGCTGATGGTGGGCTGGAACGTAAGCGTCGTGACCTCACTTTTGTTGGCGTAGTAACGCCCGGCAAAACCGCTGCCATAGTCAGTCATCAGACCGAAAGGTACATAAAAACCTACACCGAACGCCCAATGCTCATCGATGGGTTTGACGTAGTAACCCATAGGCACTGTGGTGGTTGGCACCATGTCACCGTCTTCCTGGCCTCCGAATGTACTGCGGGTTTGGCTTATGTCGGTCTTCGCGAATAGAGTCGCCGCGCCCACGCTGACCTGCTCTCTTTTCAATCGAGACATGCCCGCCGGATTACCGAAGACCGTGCTCGCATCTTCAGCGGATGAGGAGCGCCCGGCAAACCCGGCCCCCATCCCGCTGACGCTTTGTTCATTGAGAGCGAAACCGCTTGCAAACACATTTGAAGATGCGAGCACGACAGCGAGGCCAAATGGGCTCTTGAGCACTATTTTTTTCATTGTTTGAACTCTATGGGGATCACTGAGATGAAGCAGTAGAAGCAATGGCTCACCATATTTATTCATGTGACCAATTCAGTCAACGGTCACAATGCGAATAAATGAAATGCCCTTCGACGACTGGAAGAAGGGCAAAGTGAAAAGCCGTTTTGGTGATGTGTCGCTTACACAGGCATGACGTAAAACCGTTAGCCGAAGGTCAAGGCATGAGGCTACGCAAAATG
>NZ_JBFTLU010000805.1:0-894 GCF_056396605.1 Pseudomonas sp. 05T35 | reverse complement strand
TGCATGTGGTGATCGCGCTGATCGTCGGCGCACTGGTGGGCGGTTTGACGGGCGGCCTGGGCATCGATGCCACGCTCAAGGCCTTCAACAGTGGCCTGGGCGGCGGTGCGACCGTGGCCTTGTCCTACGCGTTGCTCGGCGCTTTCGCGGTGGCGATTGCCAAATCCGGCCTGGCCCACGCCCTGGCGGACAAAGCCTTGCTGCTGGTCGACCGGCAGGACGCCGCGGGTGGCGGGCAGGTCAAGTGGCTGCTGATCGCGTTGCTCTGGGTGGTGGCCATTGCCTCGCAGAACGTCCTGCCGATCCACATCGCTTTCATTCCGCTGCTGGTGCCGCCACTGCTTTATGTACTGACCAGGCTGCAGATGGATCGCCGACTGATTGCCTGCGTCATGACTTTCGGCCTGATCACGCCGTACATGTTCTTGCCGGTGGGCTTTGGCAACATCTTCCTGAATGAGATCTTGCTGGCCAACGTCAGTAGAAGCGGGGTGGACATCAGTGGTGTCAACGTCACTCATGCCATGGGGATTCCTGCGTTGGGCATGGTGTTCGGGTTGTTGATGGCGTTCGTCAGCTACCGCAAGAAGCGCGTGTATGACCTGGAGAAAATCGAGCGGGTCGAGCAGGTCGCGGTGCAGTACAACCCGTTGACCCTGATGGTGGCGGGGCTGGCGATTGCCGCTGCGTTCATCATTCAGTTGCTGCTGGACTCGATGATTATCGGTGCGCTGGCCGGGTTTCTGATCTTCTCGGTATCGGGTGTCGTGCGCTGGCGCGAGACTGACGACCTGTTCACCGAAGGCATGAAGATGATGGCGATGATCGGTTTCATCATGATCGCCGCTTCGGGTTTCGCCGAGGTCATGAAGGCCACCGGCGACGTGAAAACCC
>NZ_JBFTLU010000804.1:0-897 GCF_056396605.1 Pseudomonas sp. 05T35 | reverse complement strand
GAACTACCGGTCCAGAGCGCTGCGAACTGTTCAGCAACGTAATAAGTCACGCTGGATGCTCAGTGACTGCGCATGCCCGCTAATGTGGAGCATACGTCCAGCAACGACAAATTCCTGACCCTCAGGACATATATAGCAAACGCGACCAACGGTATGTTAGGTGGTATTATGCCGCCCAATTAGTTGGCTCCAGGTTATGGCACTCTGACTTCAGGCGGGTCTATCCCGCGAAGAGTGCAACACTCGATTTTGACAATCAGACTGCGCTAACTTGAAGCCCACCATTCAATCACCAGCGTTATCCACACAGAGACCCGTCAGGCATCATGACCGGTCTGCCCGCAGCGAACATTCATTGGCTCCATCCGCTATGTACGCCAGCCTCAAGTCAGTCGCCTCTTGGCCACCCTCCCGAAAAAGCGTTCGCCGGCTCACTCTGCTGCTGTGCCTGTGTTCGGCGTTCGGCAGCCTGCTGGTTTACTGCCTGTCCAGCCAATTTCCAGCCGCACTGCTGATACTGAACCTTGCGGCAGCCACCAGCGTCTGCGTGCAGCATTGCAATTCGCGTAAATCGATCAGGTTCCAGCCTCAGGAACTGGCCGACCGCTTGCTGGAAGTACAGGAGAACGAGCGCCATCGGCTCAGCCGTGAACTCCACGACGATATCGGCCAATTGCTGACGGCGGCAAAGCTACAAAGTGAATGGCTCAAGCGACGTCAGCCCGAAGAACTGCAAAGCCATTGCACCCTGCTGTGCGACACGCTGGAAGAAACCATGACCAAAGTTCGCGATGTCTCGGCCATTCTCAATCCAAGACAACTCACCAGCCTTGGCCTTGAAGCCAATTTGCGTGCGCATCTGCTCAAGACGCTGGCCAATACTGCCGTGAACTGGAG
>NZ_JBFTLU010000803.1:0-899 GCF_056396605.1 Pseudomonas sp. 05T35 | reverse complement strand
ATCTTCAGTCATTCACTGACGCTTTCAAGACTCACCCTGGCCCTATTGCTCGGTTTGTCTCCCGTGGTGCTGCATGCAGCCACCGCAGAACCGGTTGACATGTCGGCCGTGCAGTTGGAGCCGCAGGAGCAGAATGGTATTCGCTATCTGACGGGAGGCATCGGCCTGGATGAGTCAAAGGCCTTGCTCCAGACCCAGGGCTACAACCTTCACATGACCTTTTCAACGGGATCTGCCAATCAGTACGTCAGCAATGTCGACGTGGTGATCCAGAGCGAAAAAGGTAGCCCCCTGTTGTCGTTGAGTCAGGTGGGGCCCATCGTGTACGCGCAATTGCCGGCCAACAAATACCTGGTCATCGCCAGTTTGAATGGCCATGAAGAGCGCCACACCATTTCAGTCGGTGGTAAATCCATCGAAACGCTGAACTTGCATTGGAGTGAATAGCGTGCAACCCAGCATTACGTATCACTGCACGTTGCATGAGATGAGGCTGTTCAAGACAGACGACCGGCCTCTCGCTGCACGCTTGCTTGTTGAGCGGCATCTGGTGACGAACCTCAAGAACCAATACGCACGGGATGTTGCGCAAGACGTGTTACCTGGCAACTGCGATGCGGCAGAAGACCGCGCGCTGTTCGCCGAACAGTTGATCGGGATTGTCAGTCACGACCTGCGCAATCCGTTGGCGGCGATAAAAATGGCTTCGCAATTGCTCGGATGTCTTGACTTGCCTCCCAAGCAAGTACAAATACTCGGCCACATCACACACGCTGCAGAGCGCGCGCAACGTCTGGTGGCAGACCTGCTGGACTTCACCCTGAAGCAAGTCGGGCGAAGCATGGCGGTTTTTCTCAAACCGGTTGATTTGCACGCATTGGTGGGCGAATGCCTGGACG
>NZ_JBFTLU010000802.1:0-899 GCF_056396605.1 Pseudomonas sp. 05T35 | reverse complement strand
GCGTAAAGGCATGTGGCTGGGTTRCCTGAGCGCCGGCCTGCACGTCTTCGGGCCGCTGGCGCTGCTCGGTTGGCCGATTGCACTGCCGGTGATTGGAGCCAGCATCGCGTCCATGGGCTTGAACATCGACAAGGCCGTCAACGGCAAAACCGTGGCCCAGCGCAAGGAAGGCGTGAAAGGCGCCGTGCTGGATGGCATCAACCTTCTGTTCAACCTGCCGCTGCTCAAGGAGGTCGATGTTCTGGAGGAGGTCGGCGCTTCGGCCGAGGCCGCTGAAGCCGCCGAAATGGCCAGGCTGCAGGAGGCCACCAATCCTGCTGAGCCGATCGGTGCGCAAGAACCGGAGGTGTCCGACGGTTCAGAGAGCGCAGTTACTCAAATTCAAGAGTTCATCCCCCTGAAGCCGGAGCCGGCACAGAACCTTGAAGTACCGGAGCACTGGCAAAGTAACGAGATCCTGGAAAGTGAGGCGCCGCTTGCCACCAGCGGCAAGTTCCAGGGCATCTACTCGCTCAACTCCACCCCCTCGACTGCGATCATGATGAACGACGCAGCCTATTACGTGCGCTACGAAGCCGACATCAATGGCGGTGGCACCTGGGCCATCATCGACCCGGCAAACCCATACGCGTCCACAGGATCGATACCCGTGCGCTTGAATGCCGAGGGCGAGTGGGAGCTGACGCCGAAATCCGGTTTAAAGGGTGGCGGCAAAGACGACCTCACCGCTGTTGCGGGACATTCCCGGTTTCCCGACCATGTCCGACCACCGGAATCATTTAGCGTGCCCTCGACGAAGTACGATACCGCCACTGGGCGGTCGCTCAACGTCCTGGCGTTAGGTAAAAAAGAAACCCACGTAAAAATAATCAACCTTCCCAACGGACGAATACAAGGGC
>NZ_JBFTLU010000801.1:0-906 GCF_056396605.1 Pseudomonas sp. 05T35 | reverse complement strand
CGGCTACGGCCTGGTCGTCGGGCTTAACGGCACGGGTGACCAGACCACGCAAACCCCGTTCACCCTGCAGACCTTCAACAACATGCTCTCGCAGTTCGGCATCAAGGTGCCGGCTGGCTCCGGCAACGTGCAGTTGAAGAACGTTGCTGCGGTGTCGGTCAGCGCCGATTTGCCGGCGTTTGCCAAGCCGGGTCAGCAGGTCGACATCACCGTATCCTCGATCGGCAACTCCAAGAGCCTGCGCGGCGGCACCTTGCTGCTGACGCCGCTCAAGGGTATCGACGGTAACGTCTATGCGATCGCCCAGGGCAACCTGGTGGTCGGTGGTTTTGATGCTGAAGGTCGCGACGGTTCGAAGATCACCGTCAACGTTCCGTCGGCGGGTCGCATTCCGGGTGGTGCTTCGGTCGAGCGTTCGGTGCCGAGCGGTTTCAATCAGGGCAACAGCCTGACCCTGAACCTCAACCGCTCCGACTTCACCACTGCCAAGCGCGTGGTCGACAAGATCAACAACATGCTCGGCCCTGGTGTTGCGCAGGCGATTGATGGCGGTTCAATCCGCGTTACCGCGCCGCTCGACCCGAGCCAGCGCGTCGACTACTTGTCGATCCTGGAAAACCTCGAAGTCGATCCGGGCCAGGCGGTGGCCAAGGTCATCATCAATTCGCGGACCGGCACTATCGTGATCGGCCAGAACGTCAAGGTTTCACCGGCCGCCGTGACTCACGGCAGCCTGACCGTGACCATCACCGAAGACCCGATCGTCAGCCAGCCAGGGCCTTTGTCCAACGGTCAGACCGCAGTCGTGCCGCGGTCCCGGGTCAATGCCCAGCAAGAAGCCAAGCCGATGTTCAAGTTTGGCCCTGGCACCACGCTGGACGAGATTGTCCGTGCGGTGAATCAGGT
>NZ_JBFTLU010000800.1:0-907 GCF_056396605.1 Pseudomonas sp. 05T35 | reverse complement strand
AGCGATGACAGACCACGTTTTCTCAAACCCATAGTCGTGGTCTGTCCCTATATCTCTTGCATATTAGACCTAATAGCGTCACGCCCAAAGTGAGCTCGCGTGGGCTCCATTGGTTAGAATTTTTGAGAGAAATAAATCTGTCCAATTTTTTCGTACAAGGAATTTCCATTGCTTTCATGGATCAGGCGGTTAACGGGCCAACAAGCCCGCAATTACGAACAGCGATTTGACCAAGCCTTGAAACGCAGCAAAGCCTGGGGCCTAGCGCCCTCGGGGTTCCGTCGCTCCCGAGAGCGCTTTGTCAGCGAGCACAACCTCCAGCTTTTTCAGCAAGTGGTGTCGGCGGCAGTATCCCATTGCCAGGCTGAAGATGTGTCGCAGCAGTGTTTTGCGGTAACTGCGACGCTCAAAGCCCCATTAGAAAGGGCGCTGGGGGTGCCGCTTGCGTTCACCTTAGGTTACGTCGAGTACAACGGCCGCAATGTTTTTTATAGCGATACTCGCGAGCTTAAGGCGATGCTGCAAAAGGGGATATCCTCCCCTGCGCTGAATCTGCATGCGTGGCTCACGCTGCCAAGTCATGAGGTAATCGATATGACGTTCGGCACGACGTACGGGGTGGTGACACAAACGCCGAGCGTCATTGGACGCATGTGCTTCCTGCATCCGGATGACATGACCGCCGATATGCAGTATCACCCGCAGTTGATCGGGGAGGATTACCTGGAACGAATCGGCGGTATGCACACCTTGCTGATGTTGTCTTGAGCCTCAGCCACGTAACGAAGTCGTCTACGACAGTGATTTATCCGTTGGCGCTGGTACCTCTGCCTGCGTCTTTGATGTCTGAATTCAGAAGGCGTG
Source organism: Pseudomonas sp. 05T35 (assembly GCF_056396605.1). Lineage (NCBI taxonomy): Bacteria > Pseudomonadati > Pseudomonadota > Gammaproteobacteria > Pseudomonadales > Pseudomonadaceae > Pseudomonas > Pseudomonas sp. 05T35. The sequence goes on along the minus strand of NZ_JBFTLU010000800.1, from coordinate 43 downwards.
TTCGCCGGCCCCTTACCAAGTGGTTGCTGGACCCGCTATGGGG
>NZ_JBFTLU010000799.1:0-913 GCF_056396605.1 Pseudomonas sp. 05T35 | reverse complement strand
CTATTGACCCTCAAGAAGGTTGTAGTGCGCGAAGGAATCAGCGCCGACGGGGAGGTCACCATGTCGAAATTCACCGGTAACAAGCCATGAAACGTTTGGCCATTCTCGGGGCGGGTGGGCACGGTAAGGTGGTCGCCGATACTGCAGAATGCTGTGGGTGGGAGCATGTAGATTTTTTTGCAGACGGCTGGCCTGCGCAGGCGACGAATGGCAGTTGGAGTGTCGTTGGAGACACTTCGTCGTTGATAGAGCAGCTCTCGCACTATGACGGGGTAGTCGTTGCGATAGGGCACAACTCAATTCGCAAGGCCAAGCTTGATGAGCTTGCTCAGAGAGGGGCTCCTCTGGTTTCGTTGGTTCATCCGGCGGCCACTGTCAGTCGGCGAGCATCTATCGGCCTTGGGTCAGTAGTATTCGCAGGTGTAGTGGTGAATGCTGACGCGGTGATAGGTCCGGGGGCGATTCTGAATACCGGTTGCAGCGTTGATCACGATTGTGTTTTGGGTGAGTGCGTCCATGTCAGCCCCGGTGCTAGACTGGCGGGCGGTGTTCGGGTCGGCAATCTGAGTTGGATTGGTATTGGCGCTAGTGTCAGGCAATTGATTCGGATCGGCGCAGGCGTAACTGTCGGCGCCGGGGCGGTTGCGGTAAGCGATGTAGAAGACTCGGTGACGGTGCTCGGTGTTCCGGCAAAGGTGTTTTTCAGGACTTGACCTGCGTTGTACAAGGCGTCATTGCACTTGATACGGCGTATTTGAATGGATGCTTCGCGAGATCCTTTATTTTTAATCTACGGGTACTGGCTGTGTTGAATACACCATTTTCTCCTTGGCCCTCTTTCACTATTGATGAGGCTGATGCGGTTCGCGACGTGATTCTCTCCAATAAAGTCAACTATTGGACGGGGCAAGAG
>NZ_JBFTLU010000798.1:0-925 GCF_056396605.1 Pseudomonas sp. 05T35 | reverse complement strand
CGGTTTACCTGAAAAAACGCGCTGCCTGATTTCACGACCGCTTCGCGGCCGAACGCAGCCTCGCGGGCTCGGCAGCTGCTACGGGGGGAGTATCCGCCAATCGTGGCTAAACTACTGTCACATCCCGCATCAACAACCCGAACTTCAAATCCACTGCATCCGGAATCGGCAGGTACACGGTGTGTCCGTCTCCCGGCGCCACTTCAATCGCCTCGCCTTTGGCGCTTTGCAATTGATGCAAGTCGAAGTGGAAATTGCCTTTGGGCGTCATCAATTCCATGTGATCGCCCAAACCAAAGCGGTTCTTCACCTTGACCTCGGCCAGCCGATCACGGCGCTCACCGGTCAGCTCACCGACGAACTGCTGACGCTCCGACACCGAGCTGCCGTTCTGGTAGTTCTGGTATTCGTCGTGCACATGCCGACGCAGGAAACCTTCGGTGTAGCCACGCTGGGCCAGGGATTCAAGGTCGGTCATCAGGCTACGATCGAACTCGCGGCCGGCCACGGCATCGTCGATGGCGCGGCGGTAGACCTGAGTGGTCCGGGCGCAGTAGAAGTGCGATTTGGTCCGGCCCTCGATCTTCAACGAGTGGACGCCCATCTGCGTCAAGCGAGCGACATGCTGCACCGCGCGCAGGTCCTTGGCGTTCATGATGTAGGTGCCGTGTTCGTCTTCGAAGGCTGGCATCAGTTCATCGGGGCGGTTGGCTTCCTGGAGCAAAAACACCTGGTCGGTGGGTGCGCCGATGCCCAGCGTTGGCTCTGGAGTGAACGCTTGAACGATCTCGCCCACGGTGTTTTCCGTGGCAGGTTGTGCGGCGTATTTCCAGCGACAGGCGTTGGTGCAGGTGCCTTGATTGGCATCACGCTTGTTCATGTAACCCGACAGCAGGCAGCGCCCGGAGTAGGCCATGCACAATGC
>NZ_JBFTLU010000797.1:0-930 GCF_056396605.1 Pseudomonas sp. 05T35 | reverse complement strand
GTTGCGGCATGCCTGTGAAGCTGAGATCACCCTGGATCTGCATTGCGATTTCGAGGCGGCCATCCATCTTTATGCGCTGCCGCAACATTGGCCGCGTTGGCAGTCCCTGGCGGCACGATTGAAGGCCGGTGTGGCGTTGTTGTGCGAAGACTCCGGTGGCAGTTCGTTCGATGAGTCCTGTTCGTCGCCGTGGTTGCGGCTGGCCAAGGCGTTTCCAGAGGCGTCGATTCCACCGGCCAACCTGGCGACGACGCTGGAGTTGGGGAGCATGGGTGACACGCGGGTTGATCAGGCTCAGGCCAGTTGCGAGGCGATCCTCGGGTTCCTGGCGGAGCAGGGTTTTATTGCCGGGCAGTGGCCGCAAGCGCCGGATGAGTGTTGTGAGGGGATGCCGCTCGAGGGGACCGAGTATCTGTTTGCACCGCATCACGGGGTGGTGAGTTTTCTGCGTGAGGTGGGGGAGTGGGTCGAGAAGGGCGATGCGTTGTTTGAGGTGGTCGATCCGTTGAGTGATCGGGTGACGGTGGTGTGTGCCGGGACCAGCGGGGTGTTGTTTGCGCTGGATCGCGGGCGGTATACGCAGCCGGGGATCTGGCAGGCGAAGGTGGCGGGGCGGGAGGCGATACGGGTTGGGAAACTGGTCAACGATTGAGTCTGGTCTGGCCGCCCCATCTCCTGTGGGAACCGAGCTTGCTCGCGATGGCGGCCGGACAGCCGGCCCATCTCCCGCAGATGTACACAGATCTACTGTGGGAGCCGGGCTTGCCCGCGATAGCGGCCGGACAGCCGACCCATCTCTTGCAGATGTACACCGTTCAACTGTGGGAGCGAGCCTGCTCGCGATGACGGCCTGACAGCCGACCAACCTCCCGCAGGTGTACATATCCATTTCTGCGGTAACGGCCGCTTAGGGTTTCGCCCTTACGGCGA
>NZ_JBFTLU010000796.1:0-931 GCF_056396605.1 Pseudomonas sp. 05T35 | reverse complement strand
CCTGTGAGGTTAGGGGCCGGGAGAACGGACAAAGAGTCCTTTAGGGGGGTAATCAGAGGATCCTGAGATGGCGACCAGTAGTTAATGAACGTATCCAGCTTGCCATCGCTAAGAGACTTCAGAACGATTGGCAGTGAAAGCATGCTGTCGTCAAATTTATAGCCCAGGCCTTCGGCAACCACCTGAGTCAATGCGTTTGTCGATATACCATCGAGCCATCCCACGTTCGCCGTCTTGATGACTTGGCAACTGCTGGGTTCTTGAGCCATAACCAACACGCTTTGAGATGCCAAGGTTACTGCGATCACGGTTTTGTAAAACTTGTTCATCCGACTCCCCTCTAGAGTTGTACTAACTCTGTTTGACGTATCTGGATGGCAGACTCAAATTTGCACGTGGCTGACACTTATGAATTGCGCCTTTCCCGCTTCGATTATCGGCCAATCGCCAGTACGGCATAACCGCGTTTCTATTATGAGGAGCATGCGGTTTTCTTATGGATCAGTAGGGAGGGATCCACCTGGATACCTTTCGCTTAGACACTTCACGAGAGCCGTTGGATTAAGCTGAGGACCTGTCGGAAGCTTTCGTCTTCAGGAGCCAGAGTGAGTCCTGCTGTTTTGCGGATGGGGACGTGGTAAGGAGATGTGCCGCGTCAATCGCCGCCGCCCAGCCCCTCCAGCATTTGCAGGTTTTCGTTTCTCACCTTTGCAGATCGAGCAGCCAGCTCTGCAAATCCATCATCGCTCATGACCTTCTCCATGTTCAGCAGGCATCGATGAGGTTTGTACAGGATGAGGTCTTACAGGTCGATCACCCACCACGAACCTCAATACCAGCACACAAAGCAGAAGCGATGGCCGAGATAGTGGCGAGCTATCTGGAGAGTGTACTCATGGGTTGAAAACACGGAAGGTGGGTATATCAAAGG
>NZ_JBFTLU010000795.1:0-934 GCF_056396605.1 Pseudomonas sp. 05T35 | reverse complement strand
GTATAAGACTGAAAGGAAAATGTAATCGATCTTAACGCATCGCTATAGGTGCTAGAGTCTCGCTTGAAATAACCGAGTGACGAAGTTATAGAAATAATAGCTATTGAAAATAGTATTATATTAAAAGGTCTCTCCCCATACCCCCAATATAATTCTTGTATAGACATCCATAAGTAACCAATCAGCGCATATAATCTGCCCCCTATTCCTGTGGCAGACTTAGCACTTGAGAAAGTTTCCCACCTGTGTTTTCGGTCTGATTTCTTCTCTGTCAAAAAATGCTTTCCAGCCAAATCAGGATACCCTAAGTGTGAAAAAATCATTTTTGCAGACTTGTGGAAGTTTTTCTTTTCATTGGGTGAGGAATTGAATATATCAGAATATTCTAAGCGACAATCTAAAAGCTCGGTAGCAGACAGCTTCAGATCAAGTCGCCGCGACCTTATCGAAGACCTGTCAAGCTTTGAGTTGCTCAGCTCAATCTTGTGATCGCCATGCTCAAACTGACAGGAAGATAAACCGCCGTTTTTTACGGTAATTTCAACTGAACATTGATGAAACGTTATCGCGTGAATCGAACCAACAACTTTGAAGTTTCTCAATGTGGAAAATGCGATGATTTGAAAGCTGGTGATGATTGGAGAGATAAGCGTCAGGTTGTCAATGTTTGTAAATTCGAGATTCTTTTCTCCCACTACACCGTCTGCTATTTCTACTCCGCCTCCACCAAGCTTGAGCAGTTCGAGCCTCGGTGGAGCTTTTACAAAAGGCATTGATTTTAATGAGTCCGCGGTAAAGCTTGGCATGAATAATGGTATGTTGAGTTGTATGTTTGAATTACTGTTCAAATAGTCTGAGGATTTTGATGTTCTTCCTGAAGGCGTAAAGAACAGAGCGATACCCCTGATGTCTTTTAGCTTGTTAGGAAAAGCCC
>NZ_JBFTLU010000794.1:0-937 GCF_056396605.1 Pseudomonas sp. 05T35 | reverse complement strand
CGTGAAACCTGCGCCTGCGGTGAACCTGAAACTCCGCGTTGCCTGATTCTACGACTGCTGCGCCCGAACGCGGACCGAGCCGAACGCAGGCTGCGCCAGCTGCTACGGGAATTGCGTGGCCCCTCTGGTTTTGCCGTACCACCCGTGACGCTCCCTCTCGGGAGCGATCAATAGCGGACGGCCACTCAGAAGCCGTTGTTCTCAAGCAACTGCGCAACGCTGCCCGCTGCCGGGCGCTTGTAATACTTGAGCAGTTCGCTGGCGCGGTTGGTGAAGATGCCATCGACACCGGCGTCCATGACCTTCTTGTAATCCACCGCATCGTCGATGGTGTAGACGTGCACCAACATGCCTTTGTCGTGGGTGTACTGGTTCATCCACGGTTGCACCAGGTCCGAATAGCTTTGATCGCCGCCGTTGGTCAACGCTGCCGAAGGGCCCGTACCGACGGCACCCTGAGACTTGGCGTAGTCGACCCATTGCTCGAATTCGGCTTTGTCCTTGGGTTCCTGTTTGGCGTAGTAGGTGGCTTTATCCTTGTCGCCGGATTCGGCGAAGGTCACCTTCGACTTGGGCTCGATGCTGCCTTCGCCCACCCACAGCAGAAGAATCTTCGGCACTTGCGGCATTTCTTTTTGCAGCAGTTCAAGGCTGCTCTTCTCGAAGGTTTGCAGGATCACTTTGCCTTTACCCTGACCGACGCTCAGCTCGCTTTTGGCCAGTTTGGAACCTGCCGGGCTCAGCCAGCCACGGTCCTGAAGCTTGTCCTTGAGGTCGCGCTCGATGCCGGGAAATTGCTTTGGCTCTTTGGTTTCGATGTAAAGCCCTGGCTTGTGCAGCGGGTTGCCTTCGGCGATATCGATGATTTCGTCGAGGGTCAGGATTCTCAGGCCGGCGTAACTGGCGCGTGCGCGATCCGGGTGTGCGGTGTTGAACC
>NZ_JBFTLU010000793.1:0-944 GCF_056396605.1 Pseudomonas sp. 05T35 | reverse complement strand
ATAGTGAATCGACCGGAAATCGGCGAAGGATTTGCGACATCCACCCACAAGAATATGGAGAACGGTCATGAGCGTTAAACCCATTCCCGAGGGTTATCACAGCGTCACACCCTACTTGGGAATCCAGAAATCAGCCGAGGCAATCGACTTTTACAAAAAAGCCTTCGGCGCTACGGAAGTCATGCGTCTGGCGATGCCCGACGGCAGCGTCGGCCATGCCGAACTGCGCATTGGCGACTGCGCCATCATGCTCGGTACACCGTGCGATCAAGGCCCGCTGAGCAACCCCGACAAATCACCGTCCGTGGGCTTGCATCTGTATGTCGAGGACGTGGACAAAAGCTACGCCCAGGCAATCAAGGCAGGTGGCACGGTGGTTTCGGAAGTGAAAGATCAGTTCTACGGCGACCGCTCGGGCACCTTGAAGGACCCCTTCGGCCATGTGTGGTTCCTGTCGTCACGCAAGGAAAACCTGACTCAGGCACAAATCGAAGCACGGGCGAAGGAGATGTTCAAACAGCAGTAACCCCTCGCCTCTGCCTGAGCTGTCGAAGGCTACGATCTGAGGATAGTGACCAAAACTGCACACCCGTAAGTGCGCACTCCGATTCAGGCGCGCACTTACGGGTTTTCCTGTTCTGGAAACACATCAGAGCCGTAAGGACTTACATCGTTGGGTGGATGTTCATGAGGGTGGTGCCAGCGATTTCTCCATAGGGATCGCTGTAAGCCCGGCGATGCTGAAGGGTTGTGCACATTGCCGGAAGCCAAGGTGCTGGAAAAAGTCCTCGCCGGTACGGGTGCTGTTCAGTCGTGTCTGAGTGAAGCCCTGGTCGAGCAGCCAGCCTTCCAGGCCCTGGATCAACGCCTGCCCGGCACCCCGGCGAAACCATTCGGGCAGAACGTAACAAAAGGCAACTTTACCGCTGACAGCGGCCATGGCC
>NZ_JBFTLU010000792.1:0-966 GCF_056396605.1 Pseudomonas sp. 05T35 | reverse complement strand
GATATAGCGTGGATTTCAGCGTTGAGTGAAGAAGGTGGATGGGCCGTTATCTCGCAGGACAAATTTACCAAAGGCGATATTGAGAAAAGAGCCTTTCGTGAATGCGGCCTTCCCATTTTCTGCTTAACCAGACATTGGGGGAATGAACCTTACTGGAGCAAAGCTCACAATCTGGTGCGGTGGTGGCCGGCAATCTTGATCCAGGCAGATCTGATAAGCAGAGGCGCAGCGTTCCGTGTGCCTTGGAAGTTCGCGACTCATGGAAAACTTGATCAGATAAAAATCTAAAGCCCGACCCTACACCGGACTTTTTCATTTCAGAGCCCTTCTGCCCCCCACCACCGCTTCACCCACAACGTCCCCACAATCCCCACGACAATCGAGGCCAATGGCAACGTCGAGGTCAAACTCAGCGTCGGGAATACCAGCAGAATCTGAGAGTCGTTGCCGCCAAGCATCATCGAGGCGCCAATGCCCATCAGCACACCGGCCAATAAATGCACGCACGCCTTCGACAAGTTGAACGGCTGGTAGCTGAAGGTCTTGCGGCGCAGGGTGAAGCTGAGCATGCCCACCAGCAACATCACGAACACCACGACGCGCTGGCCGGTGAGGGTCGTTTGTTCGGGCATCCAGAACAGCTGTGACAGGTGGTAGAAGAACACGCTGGGTGTCCATTGCGGTTCGAAGGTGTACAGCGCGCTGGTCAGCGCCCCCAGCAGCATGCTGGAGAACACCAGATATTTGTCACCGTGAACATAGGCCAGAAACAGCAACGCCATCAGCACCACACCCAGGGTGAGCAGGTAGTGGCTGCTGGAGATTTCGGGCATCAGCAGGGTTCTATGCTCGGGCAACATGTTGAGCCGATACCAGAGCACAATCCCCAGCACCCAGCCGACAATCGTAAAGGCTTTATTGAGATTGCCGCAGGTAAGTTTGGTCAGGGTGCCGACGGGTGCCGAC
>NZ_JBFTLU010000791.1:0-976 GCF_056396605.1 Pseudomonas sp. 05T35 | reverse complement strand
GCTCGTGCTCGACTTCGTTGAGGCCGAACTGCTCACGCAGCGCCTCGGCCTCGCTGTCGCTCAGGCCGTCGCTGTGGCTGCCGAGTTTTTCCAGCAGGCTGCCGGTGTCGCTGTTGGCGGCGACCACCAGGGTTTGCGCCAGGGTGGGTGGCACTTCACGGTTGACCGGCGTGTCGGTGAAGCTTTCCAGCAACGCCAGTCGGCGGAAGTGCCGGGCGAAGTGTCGGGTCCGCAGAAAGCCTGCGAAGAACTCTTTCAACAGAGTGAGTTTCATGGCGGTTCCCCCAAGGATCAGCCGGGAAACCCACGAACAGGTACGGCCGACCTCACGCCTTGCCATCAAACGGGCAAAGCGGATCCGGCCCGCCCGTCAAAAAGACARGCGCGTCGATAGGTTGCAATGACGACGCAAAGGTCGGCATCACACACGGTTCAGTGTCGTTGAGAGGACGTCAGGACTCGGGCCAGGACTGGCCACGATCAGGATGCCGCTGCTCGCTTTGCGGCGAGACAACAGCACAGGAAACTGCGCGTTATCTTGCCGAGAATATGCCGGTTACCGTAACCGGCCGACTACTGTCACTCGAACAAGTACCCACGTGGGTCTCCGCTATTGATGAAAACGCGCGCAGCTTACGCCGCACTTTTAAGCGCGTAAACCTTGAAACAATTTTCGCCGGATGAAATCGGAAGTTCTTCAGGAAGGGTTCAGGTTGAGTGTTTTCAGGGCATGAAATAACAAAACGCTGGCTGCGATCTTTTATATAGAAGCAATGATTACCCGACGGCGACCATGGCATGGCGCCGATGATGAATCTCCAGGTGGCCCTTGATTACCCGCAGCACCTTGGCTTCATGTTCACGAATGAAAAAGTGCCCGCCGGCCAGCATGTCCACCGAGAAACTGCCCTGGGTTTCCTGGCTCCAGCCGATCAATTGCTCGGTACTGGCCCGGTCGGCCTTGCCACCGAACACG
>NZ_JBFTLU010000790.1:0-978 GCF_056396605.1 Pseudomonas sp. 05T35 | reverse complement strand
GCCGAATTGGGCACGTTGCACTTCATTGGTAAGCAATAGCTTCAGTAGCCCCCCCTCGCCAGCCGCGGTTGATTCGCGACAGATCGGGGGATTTGCTTAAGAAAAAAAGGGGAAATATTGATTATGCAGACTGTCCGCTTTTGGCCGGAAGCTACAAGGGGAACTGAGTTATTAATCCACCTTCTACGTCTTGCTGATCGATATCACCTTCTCCCTCGCGGCTAAAACCCTGAAGAAAATTGTGCCAGTTTAAATCAGACGGCGTCTGCATCGATTGAAGTAATAAATTGCMGAGACACCAATGATTTATCATTATGTTTTGATGTCATTGACATACTTAAAGGGTCGAAATCATTCTGAGTTATCTCTTTTGCTAAAAATAAGTCTTTAGGTAATGGTGTCTCTGCAAACGGATTGTAGTATAGGTGTAGACCATCTAGATGAGTTTCTCGGTGATTCGAGGGCTTGCATAGCGTAACGTCTGAACCACAGACTAAATGGCCGTTAAAGTATCTATGAGAAAATATATCGTGACCGGATTCAATTTCTACATGATGCTTACCTATCCTGTCCAAACCCTCTTTTACCATAAACTCTACGACACCCATTTCTCGGTATCTTGTGGACTTCACAAAGCCATCAACATTCGTGCCTATTAGAGCTTTGCTAAACATTCCTACGGTTGAGAAAATTATCGCGCTAATTTCCTTGTAGCTATCGTTTGTGAATATTCCGAACTCGACTGGCTTACTATTTTCGTTTAGTGCTCGGTGAATGACCGGTCTGCCATTACCTGTTTTGCTGTCGACACCGTATAGTGCACGATTAATTGCGATATTATTTTGAGAAAATGACAAGTGAGTATCAAAAGGAGCTACCGCTAACACAAATGGATTGCCCTTGACGTGATCTAGTGACGAATAAGGGTGCTTCTTTTTTCCTGCCAAGAATAATTCGCGCTTATCCCTTATTTTGCCC
>NZ_JBFTLU010000789.1:0-978 GCF_056396605.1 Pseudomonas sp. 05T35 | reverse complement strand
GTGCCTTCGAGGGGCTCGACATAAAAAGGTGTTTTGCTGTCGTCTTTGGGGATGGCACGGGTACCCAGCGAAATCAGTAAATCCTGCGATCGGCCGACAGGCGCGTCGTCCAGGCTTTGCACCACCACACTGGCATTAGCGGTCTTCACTTGAACCTGGATATTGCCAAGGCTGATCGACTCGCCGCCGATCCAGCCGGTTGCTGCTTGGGTGCGGGGCGTATTGATGGTGTAGATGCMTTGTTTCCAGTTGCGCTTTAACTCGCCAGTGTCTGTCGTCGACTCGCTGGCATTGGCGTCCAGCAGCGACTGGTTGGGGTCATGAAACACCTGTGCATTGCTGGGGATAGCACTCTGCTGCAACCAGGGCAATTGCGGCGTCTGTGGCATGGCGATTTCCAGCTTGCCTTTCTCCATGGCTGTGCGCAGTAGAGCCGCGTTGGCGGGTGTGATGCGTTGGTTGAACAGGGTGCTGGGCGTCGGCGCGAAGACATAGGTCGTTGTTGCTTCGCGAACGTCTGCACGGCGATAAAGCAAGGCGGCGGCGGGCAGGGTGGCCAGCATTGCAGGGTCGTTATAGGCGTGCCAGTTGTCGGCAGTTATCCATTCGCCGGTTAGCGGCTCCTGGCTGTAGGCATATTGCATCAGCGCATCCCAGCCTTGGTGGCTGGCGGTGCCGGCCATATAGAGTGGCAGCGTGTGGCGGTCAGGTGTCGGGAAAGGTTCAGTGTTCCACTCGGTGACGGTCAGAGGTTTGCCTATGACTTGGCCGGCGGCAATCCAGTTCAGCAAACCGTCGCTGGTGAGCGGGTTTTTCTCTAGCTGCCCGGGGCCACCGTAGCTATGGACGTCGATCAGGTCGCCGGCGGTAAGGGCCGGTAGGGAGCTCAGGCTGTCGCCGCCCCAGCTACTGGTCGTGACGATGGGTACCTTCACTCCTGATTCACGTAGGTGCTGAATCATGTCTACGTTGAAACGT
>NZ_JBFTLU010000788.1:0-979 GCF_056396605.1 Pseudomonas sp. 05T35 | reverse complement strand
CCCGTCGTCCGGGGTATGTGTCGCTGAGCTTCAATACCATTGCGGCCTTCAACGCCAACGGCGCGATGCCGCACTACCACGCGACCGAAGAAGAGCACGCGGTGATCGAAGGCGACGGTCTGCTGTTGATCGACTCCGGCGGCCAGTACCTGGGCGGTACCACCGACATTACACGGATGGTGCCGGTGGGCACGCCGACCGCCGAGCAGAAACGCGACTGTACGCGCGTACTCAAGGGCGTGATTGCCTTGTCCCGTGCGCAGTTCCCGCGCGGCATTCTTTCGCCGTTGCTCGACGCCATCGCGCGTGCGCCGATCTGGGCGGAGAGCGTCGATTATGGTCATGGCACCGGACATGGCGTCGGCTACTTCCTGAACGTTCACGAAGGCCCGCAAGTGATTGCCTACCAAGCCGCACCGGCGCCGCAAACCGCGATGCAGCCGGGGATGATTACCTCGATCGAGCCGGGCACTTATCGTCCAGGTCGCTGGGGCGTGCGAATCGAAAACCTGGTGTTGAACCGTGAGGCAGGCAGCAGCGAGTTTGGCGAGTTCCTCAAGTTCGAAACCCTGACCTTGTGCCCGATCGACACCCGTTGTCTGGAGCCTTCGTTGCTGACTCAGGACGAGCGCGAGTGGCTTAACGCTTACCACGCGCAAGTTCGTGAGCGTTTGAGTCCGTTGCTCGATGGTGCTGCACTGGCGTGGTTAAACACCCGAACCGCGGCGATCTGAGTCGCGCTGTTGCGCCGTCAGTCTTCGGACGGCGGCGCAAGCTCGGGGGCGCGGGCGAGTGCTTCACTCATATAGTCGACGAACGCCTTGACCCTGGCCGACTGGCGACGATTGGCCGGGGACACTGCATGGATCGGCAACGATTGCGCGCGGTAGTCCTGCAAGATCGCGGTCACCCGACCGGCCCTCAAGTCTTCGCTGAACAACCATACCGGCGACAGCGCAATGCCTAGCCCGCCCAATAG
>NZ_JBFTLU010000787.1:0-982 GCF_056396605.1 Pseudomonas sp. 05T35 | reverse complement strand
GGCCAACAGCGGCACCATGTCTTTACGGGCAATGTCGAACCAGTCACGGTCGCGGGCCAGCGCCTGGTATTCCAGGGACGGCCATTGGCCGAGGTGGAAGTTCACCAGACGTTCCCACTCCTGGGCCGGTCGTCGTTGCAGGGCGATTCGCGCGCCGGAGTGGCAGCGACCGCACATCTGACTGGTCTGGTCATCGAAATGCTCGACGGTGTTGAGCCGACGCTCCAGCGCATAACGCACGCCATCGGTTTCGCTCGGCGCCAGGCCCTGGGTATCGGCGAGGTATTTGACCAGCGTGCGACGGTCCTCATCACTGATCTGCAAACCGTGCATGGTCTGCATCCGCGCAATGCTCATCAGCCAGCCTTCGGGGGTTTTGCGCTGGTGGCTGATACGGCTCAAGGCATTGCCGGCTTCAGGGGTATGACAGCCCTGACAGGTTTCCTTGAGAATGCTTTGGGCGTCACGCGCCGCCATGCTTTGCGGAGCATGCAGGGCGGCACACGCGGCAAGCGCCAGCAGACTGGCGCTCATGCCTGATCGGAGTTTTCTCTTCATCAACGTCGAACCTCGCACGGTGCTTTCTTATTTTTTGAATGATCGTTTTCAGGGTCTCTGCCGTCGGCGAGCCGGTCGCTGACGGTGGCAGGAGAAACGTCTGCGAAGGAGCAATACACGGAGCGTGCCAGCTTATTAATAGTCTTTAAAATCAAGTAATTGGCGAGAAATAATGGATTTTTATCAGCGCTGAGAAAGGTCAGCGGCGTCTAATATCGCGACAACTGTTGCACTCTGAGACGAGCATAGATGACGCCCTGCGTATACGATGGGCAGCTATCCGCTTAACCGCTTCAGCTACGGGAACTGCGCCATGCTCAATGCTTTGCTCTTCGACCTCGACGGCACCCTGACCGACACCGATGCGCTCCATCTGCTGGCGCTGCAACAGTTGTTGCTGGAGGAGGATGGCCGGGTCTTCAGC
>NZ_JBFTLU010000786.1:0-984 GCF_056396605.1 Pseudomonas sp. 05T35 | reverse complement strand
GTTAACGACTCGGCCTAAAACTGAAACAAGCTCGAATACACTCTAAAACACGCGCTTATGGAGAGGTCAACGTAATCAGGTAAGCGCCCGAATTCACCGGGTTGCCTGAGCYATCCACCAGCGCGTATTGCTGACTGTAATAACGGCCCTCCTTACCGCTGTCAGCGACCAGTTTCACGCCCACATTGGAATGATCGAGTGCACTGACCGAGCGAACCGGCTCAACACTGCGCACACTGATGACACTGCCTCGTGCCAGCGCTGGGCAGTCGTCCAGTTTCAACCCTCCCACCTGGGCAGAAGACGCGCACGATGACTCGACAATGCTGCCGTGAAATGAAATGACACCCTGCGCCACCGGGGTCGCCGCGAAACACATTCCGGTCAGGCTGAAAAACAGTCCCATACCGACAGAGAAAAACTTCCCGTTCATGCTGACACTCCTGATGTAAAGGCTTACGTCTTGAGTATTGACCAGGATCGGTTTTTTTTAAGGATTGTCTGATGGTTTCAGACCTGCTTTGCCAGGCAGGTCTCAGATAGGAAGAAATGCCCCCCTGATACCGGACTGCAAGTCAGGATTGACGACGCCCCTGCTTTTAAGAAATGCCTGAGAGCGGTTCCACTCACCCCACTCTTATTATGGGGCCGATATCACGCCTCAAACTCTCTCAGGGAAACACCATCCGTTAATGTTCAAAGACAATCGATTACTGACTTCTCGGCCTTACCTGACAACGCGCCTGGGCAGGGTGCTACTGCTGCTCCTGCTTTGGGTCGTCACACAGGCACAGGCCTCGCTCAAGATTGAAGGCACACGCTTGATCTACTTCGGCAAGGATAAAGAGGCCAGCATCAGCGTCATTAACCAGACCGCTCAGGATACGGTGCTGCAAAGCTGGATTAGCCATGAGGACGACAGCGACACCAGCGCTCTACCTTTCGCCATCGTCCAACCGCTAGTGCAATTGCACAGCCAGGAGC
>NZ_JBFTLU010000785.1:0-985 GCF_056396605.1 Pseudomonas sp. 05T35 | reverse complement strand
ACAGCGCAATGCCTAGCCCGCCCAATAGCATCTCGCGTATGGCCTCCGAACTGTTGCTCTGAGCGTTGCCTTTGATCCGCACACTGTGTCGCTGGGCGTTTTTTTCGTAGATCCACTGATTCTGGCTGCTCAACAGGTTGAACAGCAGACAGTTATGCTGGCTCAGTTCTTCCGGTGTGTTTGGTTGGCCACGGCGAGCCAGATAGTCGGGGCTGGCGACGGTGACTCGATGGGTGGTGCCGATCTGCCGGGCGATCAAACCGCTATCGCTCAACTCGCCAATGCGTAACGTGACGTCCAGGCCTTCGCTGACCAGATCCTGATTCTGATCGCTGAGCTGTAAATCTATTTCTACGTGTGGATAGCGCTCGAGAAAATCCGGCAGTCGCGCAGCAATCTGCAACCGCCCGAAACTGACGGAGGAGCCTACTCGCAAAGGCCCGGCGACCACTTCCCGTCCGGACTGAAAGCTGTGTTCGGCCGCGTCGACCGCCGCAAGAATCTGTCGGCATTCGTTGTAGTAGCGCTGGCCTTCGTCGGTCAGTGAAAGCTGGCGAGTACTGCGGGCAATCAGCTTGCCTCCAAGTTCTGTTTCCAGCGCCCGGAGGATTTTGCTGATGGTCGGTTGGCTGGTCTGCAGTTCCCGAGCGACAGCAGAGAAACTGCCGCGCTCGACTACTCTTACGAAAACCGCCATTGCATTGAGTTTGTCCAAGGGCTTTCTCATTGATGCCAAATAGGCATGGTCACTATAGCTATATAGCGTCTTATCGGCATGAGTTGGTGGGCGGATGATCAACGCAACTCTCCACTGACATGAGATTGCGAAATGACTGACTCACTTGAAATGCTCGCCCTGATCGTCGACTCGGCCAATGCACCACTTCGTTTGGCCTCTATTCCTAAGCCCGTGCCTGAAGCGGGGCAGGTGTTGGTCAGAATCTTCGCCAGTGGGGTGAATCCATTGGATGGGAAAATCCGCGCC
>NZ_JBFTLU010000784.1:0-997 GCF_056396605.1 Pseudomonas sp. 05T35 | reverse complement strand
ACGCACTTCAGTGCGCAAGGTGCGGGTGCCGGTGTGCGCCAGACGCACCTTGCGCAGGCGGTGGCCGGGGCGGTCGCAGACGTAACACTCGTCATCGTCGGGGCCGTCGTCCCGCTTGACCAGGGTCACCCGGCTCAGTTGATTACGCGTGTCCCAGTGCATGGTTTGTCCGCGTTGCAGCTCCAGTTGATTGCCGTTGGCATCGAAGCCTCGGGCGATTTCCGCCTCGCCCGGTAACCCGCCGTCGTCCCGTTGGCCTAGGCTGCGATTACTGTGGCCGGAGGTGAACATCGAGAAGCTCGGGGCGCCGCTGTGGTAGCGGGTGATCAGGTTGCCCGCCCGGTCATAGTCGAATGTCTGGGTGTAACTGCGCCGCTGGTTGGGGTCCAGCGGTGTCGGCAACAACCCCGGCAGCGCCGGGCCATGGCTTGGGCTGCTGACCTCCCAGCCCCAGGCGTAGATCAGTTGATAGAGGCTGTCGTAACGGTAGCGGTTGATCGGTTCGATGCGCTGTTGATTGAAATGGCTGACCGTCTGCGACTGGTCTTCCAGCTCGACGATATTGCCCACCGGATCGTAGACATAGTGCAGATCCTGCAAGGGTTTCTGAGTCCCGACTTGTGCCACCAACCTACTCAGCCGGCCGTCATCGGCCGCGTACTCGGCACGGGTCACCACGCCATTGCCGGCGGTTTCGCTGTCGGTCTGGCCGAAGGCGTTGTAACGGAGGTTGCTGACCAGCACCTGCGGTTCGTTGGCCGCGGCCTGTTTCAGCCAAACCGCCTTGAGCTCGCCCGCGACGGTGTGGGCGAAGGTTCTGACGTTGTGCTTGGCATCGGTCTGCGTCTGGATCTCGCCGAGGGGGGTACAGGTTTGTGTCGAGACGAAAGGTATCTCTTCCAACAAGGCATCACGAGCGTCAACGGCCAGCGGCCAATCGGGGGTTTCCAGATCCAACAGCAGCCGCCGGGTTTCGCTGAGTGCCAGGCCATTGAGG
>NZ_JBFTLU010000783.1:0-998 GCF_056396605.1 Pseudomonas sp. 05T35 | reverse complement strand
GTACACGGTTTGCCTGCAAGAACGTGTTGCCTGAATTTACGACTGCTTCGCAGCCGAACGCAGCCTCGCGGGCTCGGCAGCTGCTACGGTTGCGACGGTTGCTGTTACTCCGGCGGATCGAGGTGATTCAGTGTTCGATTAAAAGACGGGCGGGTCAGTCATTGGCTACCCCTATTTCTGAACAATTGGCTATTTGTGCCAATCGCCGGCAGCGCTACCGTATGGCGCATCCCCACTAGCTACGGAGCTGACCATGCAATCTCGTGTCGATTTCTACACCGCCTCGCCGGATGCCCTCAAAGCCATGATCGCGCTGGAAAGCGCGGTGACAAAACTGCCGCTGGAAAAGTCGCTGATCGAACTGGTCAAGCTGCGTGCCTCGCAAATCAATGGCTGTGCCTTTTGCGTCGACATGCACACCGCCGATGCGCGCAAAGCTGGCGAGACCGAGCGCCGTCTGTATGCGGTGTCGGTCTGGCGTGAAACACCGTTCTTCACCCCGCGTGAACGTGCGGCGCTGGCCTGGACCGAAGCCCTGACTCGCATCAGTGAAACTCACGCCCCGGACGAGGACTACGCCCTGTTGAGCGCCGAGTTCGACGCCAGGGAAATGGTCGACCTCAGCGTGGCGATTACCACCATCAACGCCTGGAACCGCCTGGCGGTGGGCTTTCGCAAAATGCCCCAGGCCTGATCCGGGATCAATGGGCGTCTGCTGACGGCGCAGCCGGTGGTTGCACCTTGCGCATCAACGGCACCATCAGCGTGGCGATCATGAAGCAGACCATGATCGTCAGGAACGCGTCGCCATAGGTTTGCGTCTGGGCTTCGCGGTAGGTCAGCAGCCACAGTTGGTGCAGGCTGGCCGTCACGCCTGCGTCGCCGCTCTGACCCAGGGCGGAGAAGTTGCTGCCGACCTGTGACAGCCACTGGTTCAGGGCTTCATTGCTGCTGTTCAGGTGCTCGGCCAGTCGCGTGAAGTGCAGGTTGGTGCGGTC
>NZ_JBFTLU010000782.1:0-1003 GCF_056396605.1 Pseudomonas sp. 05T35 | reverse complement strand
GAGCACGCCTGCGACTGCAAACTGGCGAAAGGCTCCACATTTTCCAGCGGGATGCAGGCCGACATGATCTGCATCCATTTTGATCGCCCCGACACACCCGGCCTGAGGATGCTGCTGGAGATCAAACGCTCCGCCCCGACCATTCCGATCACCATGTTCACCGTGCAGCACTCCGAAGAGCTGGCCGTATGGGCGATGCGTTCCTGTGTCTGGGAATACATGGTGCTGCCCCTTTCAGCCGCCGAAAAGAATCGCTACCTGACGGCTGTCGTTCAGTTGCACGAGCTGCGCCGCAATGTTCGCGACCAACGCAAGACGTTGCAGATCGACCATTCCCCGACCCTTCCGGGCAGTATCCGGATGACGCCGGAACACCAAAAACACCAGGCGTTGAGCAATGTGCTGCTGTACATCGATCAGCACTTTCGGGACAACATCGATCAGAGGGATGWGGCCAAACGCTGCGGCATGACGACCTTTCGCTTCAGCCGCCTGTTCAAGGAAGCCTACGGCCTTGGCTTCATGGATTACATCTTGAACAAACGCATGAGTTTTGCGAAGGAATTGCTCGGCAACAGCCAGATGCCTATCACCAGCATCGGCTATGAAGCCGGTTTCAAGGACCCTTCCTACTTCGCTCGGGCCTTCAAGCATTTCGCCAACTGCACACCCAGCGAATACCGCTTGGCGCACCAGCAGCTTAGAGCGTCGGTAGTTGCAGAGCTGGATGAAACAACCGCTGAAGTGCTGGATAACCTGATCCATAGCCTGGGAGGCTGAGGGACTTTTATAACGCGCACACAAAAACGCCGCTCAGTGAGCGGCGTTTTCGTTAAATATGGAGCGGGAAACGAGACTCGAACTCGCGACCCCGACCTTGGCAAGGTCGTGCTCTACCAACTGAGCTATTCCCGCAWTGGCGTCCCCTAGGGGACTCGAACCCCTGTTACCGCCGTGAAAGGGCGGTGTCCTAGGCCACTAGACGAAGGGGACACACGTACAA
>NZ_JBFTLU010000781.1:0-1005 GCF_056396605.1 Pseudomonas sp. 05T35 | reverse complement strand
GGCTGATCCTGACCGACAACTGCATCAGCGAATTGCCGAGTGAATTGGGCAATCGACCACACCTGCAAAAGCTGATGCTGGCCGGCAACCACCTGCAAAGCCTGCCCGCAAGCTTGAGCCAGTGTCATCAGCTGGAACTGATCCGCATCGCCGCCAACCGCATGACCGAACTGCCGCAGTGGCTGCTGACATTGCCCGGGCTGGCCTGGCTGGCGTACGCCGGCAACCCGCTGGAAACCGAGGCCGATGCCGCCGCGCTCGAAGCCACGGCGAACATTCCCTGGTCGCAATTGCACCTGCAGCAGCAACTGGGCGAAGGCGCTTCCGGGGTGATTCATCAGGCCGTGTGGGAGCAACCGTCGCAGCCTGAGCGCAAGGTTGCGGTGAAACTCTACAAGGGGCACATGACCAGCGACGGCTCWCCGCTGCATGAAATGAATGCCTGCATCACCGCCGGTATTCATCCCAACCTGATCAAGGTCGAGGGGCGGATTGTCGGGCATCCGCAGGCGCAGGCCGGCCTGGTCATGCACCTGATCGAGCCGAGCTATCGCAATCTGGCGGCGTTGCCGAGCCTGGCGTCTTGCAGCCGTGATGTGTACGCAGAGGACACGCGCTTCAGTGCAGCGGTGGCGCTGCGGATCGCCAGCGGCATTGCCTCGGCGGCCGCGCATCTGCATCAACAGGGCATCACCCACGGCGACCTGTACGGCCACAACACGTTGTGGAATGAGCACGGCGATTGCCTATTGGGCGACTTCGGCGCGGCGTCCTTCCATGCCACGTCTGACACGCTTGAAACGCGCGCGCTGCAACGCATCGAAGTGCGGGCCTTCGGGATTCTGTTGGGTGAGTTGCTGGAGCGGATCGACTCGGGCTTGAGCGTTGAACGCCGCGAGCGCTTGATGGATTTGCAGAGCCGCTGCTGTCAGCCGGACGTGCTGGCGCGTCCAGGGTTCAGCGAGATCATGCAAGAGTTGGCCGCCTGTAACTCAAATCACTAAC
>NZ_JBFTLU010000780.1:0-1019 GCF_056396605.1 Pseudomonas sp. 05T35 | reverse complement strand
CAGATGCAGGACGAACACGGGGCGCTCTCAAGCTCCACGGTGGATGTGACCATCACTGGCACCAACGACGCACCGGTGGCAGTGGCCGATACGGCTGCCGGCACGGAAAACCAGACCCTGAGCATCGACGTGCTGGCCAACGACACCGATGTCGACGACGGTCACCTGTTCACACTGAACTCGGTCAGTGCACCGGCAAACAAGGGCACGGCCAGCGTGGTCGGCAACCAGCTCGTATTCAATCCGGGAGCCGACTTTGATCATCTGGCGCAAGGCGCGGTCGAGCACGTGACGCTCACTTACCAGATGCAGGACGAACACGGSGCGCTCTCAAGCTCCACGGTGGACGTGACCATTACCGGCACCAACGACGCGCCGGTGGCGGTGGCCGATACGGCCGCCGGTACGGAAAACCAGACCCTGACGATCGACGTGCTGGTCAACGATACCGATGTCGACGACGGCCACCTGTTCACGTTGAACTCGGCCAGCGCGCCGGCAAACAAAGGCAGTGCCAGCGTGGTCGGCAACCAGCTGGTGTTCAACCCGGGAAGTGATTTCGACCATCTGGCGCAAGGCGTGGTCGAGCACGTGACGCTCACTTACCAGATGCAGGACGAACACGGGGCGCTCTCGAGTTCCACGGTGGACGTGACCATCACCGGCACCAACGACGCGCCGGTGGCAGTGGCCGATACGGCCGCCGGTACGGAAAACCAGACCCTGACCATCAACGTGCTGGCCAACGACACCGATGTCGACGACGGTCACGCGTTCACGCTGAACTCGGCCAGCGCGCCGGCAAACAAGGGCACGGCCAGCGTGGTCGGCAACCAGTTGCAGTTCAACCCGGGGGCTGATTTCGACCACCTGGCGCAGGGTGCGGTCGAACACGTGACGCTCACTTACCAGATGCAGGACGAACACGGGGCGCTCTCAAGCTCCACGGTGGATGTGACCATCACTGGCACCAACGACGCACCGGTGGCAGTGGCCGATACGGCYGCCGGCACGGAAAA
>NZ_JBFTLU010000779.1:0-1026 GCF_056396605.1 Pseudomonas sp. 05T35 | reverse complement strand
GTGTTGAACGAGTCGATCATCGGCAGCAACTCCTTCGGAGCGCCTTGGCTGTCGAGTCGCTCTGTCAGGTTACCGATGCCGATACCGTGGGCTTGCTGCGCCAGGCGTCTGACGGGTAACAACCCGCGGTGAAGCAGGGCATATCCCGCCAGCGCCAGGACAATCGCCGCGAGGCTGGCGAGGATGTAGACGCTGAGACGATAGCTGGCGAGTACGGCGGTTCGTTCGGTCATCAGGCAGCCAACGGTCAGTTTCAGCGTGCCCGAGTCGATACTCGCGGAGATGGCCGCGAAGGGGGTTCCGTTCACGGCGGGTAGATGCTGTACATCGGTCAGTGACAGGGAATGGTCCATGGCCACGGGAGTGAGGTCGGGAATATCGATATGACGGGGATTGACCAGCAGTAACGGGGCTTCCCCTGGAACACCAATGGTGAGTATGTATTCGCRATTGCCCAGCATGTTCTGAAACAGAATAGGTTTGGTCTTGATCAGTTCCAGCGTGTTGCTGCCATTGAGGAAAGTACGCAGCTGATCGATGCGGTAGACCAAAGTGGACTCGTCGCGTCGGATCAGTTCGCGCTCAAGATCGCGGTACAGTGCGACGCCGGTGGTGGCCATCAGGGCGAAGGCCAGCAAGGCGAACACCACGGCCAGGCGCAGGGTGAGGGAGTAATGGCGACGGTTCATGGTTGCGTATCGAAGCGGTAGCCAATGCCCCGCACACTGTGGATCAGCTTCAGCTGGAAAGGGTCGTCGATTTTCAGGCGCAGGCGTCGCACTGCCACGTCGACCACGTTGGTGTCGCTGTCAAAGTTCATGTCCCAGACCCGGGAGGCGATCAATGAACGCGACAGCACCTGATCCTGATGCGTGGCGAACAGGTGCAACAACGCGAACTCTTTGTTTGTCAGCGTCACTCGCACGCCGGCGCGGGTGACGCGGCGTTTGATGACATCAATCTGCAGGTCGGCGATCTGCAGTTGCTCTTCTTCCCGGGTCGGCCCTCGACGAGTCAGGGTGCGCA
>NZ_JBFTLU010000778.1:0-1032 GCF_056396605.1 Pseudomonas sp. 05T35 | reverse complement strand
GTTATTGGTAGCGCCGTTCCCGCACCGCTCAGAGAGCTGGGATTGCTCGCCTGTTGGTATCTGGTTCAGGACGGTGTCGCGATCAGCGGCCCGCTCACTTCACTGCCCGCCGCCCAAGCCCTGTCGCAACGTATCGGCACCTACGCGCTGGGCGCCTAAGGCAACTGCACGCGTGGCCTGGTTTCGATGTACAAGTCCCAACTCGACATGAACAGCGCGGCGATCAACGGCCCAATGACAAAACCATTGAGACCGAAGATCGCCAGGCCGCCCAGGGTCGAAACCAGGACCAGATAGTCCGGCATCCTGGTGTCCTTGCCCACCAGGGTCGGACGCAGAATGTTGTCTACCAGACCGATCACGAACACCCCGAACAGCCCCAGCACCACACCCTGCCAGATCGCGCCGCTGAGCAGGAACCAGGCTGCCACCGGTACCCAGACAATCGCCGCCCCCACCGCTGGCAACAGCGACAAAAACGCCATTATCACCGCCCAGAGCAATGCACTGGGGATGTCCAGAAACCAGAAAATCAACCCACCCAGTGCGCCTTGCGTAATCGCCATCAGCAGGTTGCCTTTGACCGTGGCTCGTACCACGCGATTGAACTTGAGCTGCAGGCGGCGCTTTTGATGTTCCGCCAATGGCACGGCCGCGCGGACATTGCGCGCCAGTTCGGCACCGTCGCGCAGAAAGAAGAACAACAGGTAGAGCATGATAAAAAAGCTCACCACAACGTCAAAAGTGCCCTGACCGAGGCTGAACGCCTTACTGGCGAAAAACTCGCTGCCCTGCATCGCGCTCTTGATGATTTTYTCGCGCAATGTGCTCAGCTCACCCATGCCAAAGCGGTCCAGCAGGTGCTGAAAATACGGCGGCAGGCTGTGTTTGAACTGCGCCAGATAGCTGGCGATGTCTAACTGGCCGCTCTCGATATTCTTGTAGATGCTCGCACCCTCCTGCACCAGCAAGATGCCGGTAATGATCACTGGCAAAATGGCAATGACCAGACAAATGCCCAAGGTGCAAAGG
>NZ_JBFTLU010000777.1:0-1043 GCF_056396605.1 Pseudomonas sp. 05T35 | reverse complement strand
GAGACGGCCATTGAAGTCATGGAGAAAAATGCCGATCTCTGGCGTTATGCGTTGTATCCGGTGACTGGCAAAAAGCACCAGTTAAGGGTCCACATGACGGCGTTGGGGGCGAGTATCTGCAATGACCCGTTTTATCCCGACGCATTGAAAGATGTTGAAGATGATTACGCCAATCCGTTGAAACTGTTGGCCAAAGGCTTGCGTTTTATCGATCCGGTGACCGGGCTTGAGCGAAGCTTCGAGAGCGAAATCACCTTGCAGTGGTGATTCCCCCTACGGTGGTGACTGCGCAGCTCAAGCGCGGCACTCAGTAAGTGGCTTGGGCTGAGCGAGGTCTGCTTTTGCCAGAGATGACAAAGCCCGCACATTGGCGGGCTTTTTATGTACCTGGCTGTCGCCGTGAGGCTTACAGGTCTTTAACGGTACGAATCTGATCTTTGTTGATGCGGGTGTGCTTGCCATCCAGTTGCTCGAATTCGTAAAAACCCGATTTGGAATCAAATTGTGGTGTGTCGACCGACTGGATCTCGCGACCGTCATTCAAGGTGATCACCGCGGGCGATGAGCAACCGGCGAGGGTAGCGAGGCCCAGTGCGAGCATKAGAGTGGCGAGGGTCCGATGAGTCATGTGATTTCTCCGAATATGAATTCTTTTGAGTACTGGGCTGAGACGTATGCCTGGCGCGCAAGTTCCTTGGTTGACCTCATTCTGGCACGTTGCTGTGCAGGCTTAACAGTTCAGGTGTATTCAGGTTGGCCAGGCGTCGATCGTTTTCGGGGCATTGCAGTGCGATGGCACCCAGGTTGCGCATGATGCGTCCGGGGCTGCGTTCACCCTCGTTCCAGGCGTTTTCAAACTCGCCTGCCAGCGCTACAGGGATAATGCACAGCAACGGTTCCCAATGATCGCCCTGGCGTAGCATCAAGGGTTTGTCCGGCTGTTGGCAGGCGGCTTCTCGCATGGCCGTGAGCAGTTCGGCGTCAATGCGCGGCACGTCGCAAGGCAGTACCATCAGATGGGGATGTCGTGCGGCCGCCAACCC